>DASZWE010000437.1:0-6271 GCA_035546735.1 Puia sp. | reverse complement strand
TATCTTTTCACATGATGACGAGGCCCAGTCCAATAAGGCGGTGTTGCACAGGTTGTCATACAGGATGACTGACGCCTCCTGAAGGGCCCTGCATGCCTTGAGGGTGATAAGCTCCGGGTCGCCCGGACCGGCTCCGATCAGGACCAGTTCTGGACGAATATTTTGAGAAATTACATGCATATAATATATTTATATATGAATGACTATAGCAATTTAGTCATAAAATCCGAGTATTGACCAAAATATTGTTATATAAATAATATTTTTAAGAAAAATATTCCTTATAATTGTGTAAGTATATTATATGTGAATATATATAATATATTGTACTAGCTGCTAACGTTTGCCTTCCATTCATGCCGGGCCTGTGCCCGGTCACCTTACTGAACCTTAGGTTCGTCGTCCTAACGGATAGATATTAGATAAAAATTTTGACTATGAGCGCCTCCAACAAACCCGTAGTGGTTGTCATCGGTAATGGTATGGTCGGTCACAAATTCTGTGAGAAGCTGATGGCTGCCACCTCTTCCTTCCGGATCATCGTTTTTGGTGAAGAGCCCAGGCCGGCTTATGACCGTGTACATCTGAGCGAGTATTTCAACGGCAAGTCTGCCCATGATCTGAGCCTTTCCATGGCAGGGTGGTTTGATGAGCAGGATGTGGAACTGCACATAGGTGACCCTGTTAGGGAGATCGACCGGACCGCCAGAATAGTGCATTCGAGAAAAGGCATTGTCCAGCCTTACGATGTACTGGTGCTGGCCACCGGCTCTGCCGCCTTTGTACCGGATATCAGCGGCATCGAAAAGAAAGGTGTGTTTGTCTATCGCACCATCGAAGACCTGGACCTGATCAGGGACTACGCAAAGGGGGCGCATAACGCAGCCGTTATGGGAGGGGGGCTGCTGGGGCTGGAAGCCGCCAAGGCCCTGCTCGACCTGGGGGTATCGCAGCCTTATGTCATCGAATTTGCCAGCCGCCTGATGCCCCGTCAGATCGACAGCGCGGGCAGCCATATCCTGGAGACAAGGCTTAAGAAGCTGGGTCTGCAGATACTGCTGAATAAGTCCACGCTGGCCGTAGAAGGAGAAGAGAGCATACGCGCCCTGCGTTTTGCCGACGATACGAGCCTGGATCTGGACATGCTGGTCATTTCGGCAGGTATCCGGCCCCGTGATGAGCTGGCAAGGCTGGCCGGTCTGCAGGTTGGTACCCGGGGAGGCATTCTCGTCAACGAGAAAATGCAGACAAACGACCCGCGTATCTATGCCATCGGGGAATGTGCGCTGGCCTGCGGCATGATCTACGGGCTGGTGGCGCCGGGATACGAGATGGCGGATGTGGTGGTTTCCCAATTGACGGAAGGTCACAAATCCTTTACGGGATTTGACATGAGCACCAAGCTAAAGCTGATTGGCGTGGATGTGGCCAGCTTTGGAGATGCTTTTGTCAGCGAGCCGGATAGCCGTACCATCGTATTCGAGGACAGGCACAAGGGCATTTACAAACGGATCAATATTACGAGTGATGGGACACGGCTGCTGGGAGGCATTCTTATCGGGGATGCTGCCGCGTATAATATATTACTACAGACCGTCAATAACCGGCTGCCGCTGCCTCCGGACCCGGAAGACCTGGTCCTTGGCAGCCGGGGCGGCGGCGCTGCCGGCGCCGGTGTGATGAACCTTCCCGACGAGGCGCTGATCTGTTCCTGCGAATCCGTCACCAAGGCCGCTATCTGTTCGGCCGTGACGGAGGAGGGCATCGAGACGGTGGAGGGAATGAAGAAATGTACCAGGGCGGGAACGGGTTGTGGCGGCTGTGTGCCATTGGTAAAGGACCTGATCGCCGGAACGCTGAAAGCAAATGGACGCTATGTCCGCAATGTCATATGTGAGCATTTCGATCAGTCCCGCCAGGAGCTGCTGGACCTTATAAAGCTGCATGGAGTAAGGACCTATGACGAAGTGCTGGGCCGCTGGGGGAAAGGCGATGGATGCGAGGTCTGCAAACCCGCGATCGCCAGTATCCTGGCCAGCTGCTGGAATGATAATATACAAAAGCAGCCTGTCATACAGGACAGCAACGACAGGTTCCTCGCCAATATTCAGAAAGGCGGCACTTATTCCGTGGTGCCCCGCATACCTGGTGGGGAGATCACTCCGGAAAAGCTCATCGTACTGGGCAAGGTGGCCAAAAAGTACAACCTTTATACAAAGATCACGGGTGGACAGCGTATCGATCTTTTTGGCGCGCATGTAGGCGACCTGCCGGATATATGGGAAGAGCTGATCGAAGCCGGTTTTGAGAGCGGACATGCCTACGGCAAGGCCCTTCGCACGGTGAAAAGCTGTGTGGGCAGCACCTGGTGCCGGTTTGGCCTCCATGACAGCGTCTCTTTTGCCATCGAGGTTGAGGAAAGATATCGGGGTATCCGCGCTCCGCACAAGCTAAAGGGCGGCGTCAGCGGCTGTATCCGCGAATGTGCCGAGGCGCAGAGCAAGGATTTCGGCATCATTGCAACGGAGAAGGGATGGAACCTGTATGTATGCGGTAATGGCGGGTCCAAGCCGCAACATGCGCAGCTGCTGGCCACCGACATCGATGCTGCGACCGTCATACGTTACCTGGACCGCTTCCTCATGTTCTATATTCAGACTGCCGATCCGCTGACCCGTACGGCTACCTGGCTGAACAAGATGGATGGCGGCATGTCCTATCTCAGGAATGTGGTGGTGGAAGACAGCCTGGGCATGGCCACGCAATGGGAGGCGGAGATGCAGACGCTGGTAGATACCTACAAGTGCGAATGGAAAGAGGTGGTGGAAGATCCCGCCCTGCGTCAGCGGTTCGTTCACTTTGTAAATGCTCCCCGAAAGAAAGATCCCAGCGTATCGTTTGATAACATGCGGGGACAGATAAAAGCCAAAGAATGGTAACTACATCTTTTATGGGGAAAAACAGCAACTAAAAACTTATGGAGACAAATACGACATCCTACAATAATCCCGGCGCTATGACCGGGAGCACACCCAAATGGAGATTTGCCTGCCAGGTGCAGGATATTCCGACCGATGGAGGCGCCTGTGTCGTCCTGGGCGAGGAGCAGATCGCGATCTTTAATTTCTCCCGGAGGGGACAGTGGTATGCTACGGAGAACCGTTGTCCGCACAAGCAGCAGATGGCTTTGTCCAGGGGTATGACTGGCAGCATAGGGGAGCAGTGCGAACCCAAAGTGGCCTGTCCCTTTCATAAAAAGACCTTTTCCCTGGTGACGGGGGAATGCCTTACAGGGGAGGATTATAAGATCAGGACATATCCGGTGAAAGTGAAAGAGGGTAAGCTGTATATTTGGGTATAAAATGATACATGCGCGACATCTCTCACAAACAGATCACGCTCCGCACCGCAGAAGCCATGGGTGTTATCTTCTGCTCACCCGCTACTATCGGGCTTATCCGCAATGATCAGCTGCCAAAAGGCAATCTTTTCGACGTGGCCCGTGCTGCCGCCTTTCTGGGCGCCAAGAGCACCCCGCAACTGCTGCCCCACTGTCATCCCGTGGCCATCGATGGTATGGACCTGCAATTTGAATTTCTTGACAAGGACCTGCATGAACATCTGCTGGGCGCCGAAGTATCCGACCGCAGCGGCATCGTCATAAGAGGCCAGGCCCGCTCCATCGGCAGGACAGGCATCGAAATGGAAATGCTGATGGGTATATCCGTTGCCGCGTTGGAGATTTATGATATGCTCAAGCCCGTGGACAAGCAGCTGGAGATAGGTCATATCCGTCTGCTGGAGAAAAAGGGCGGGAAAAGTGACAGGGAAAAATATTTCGCCACACCTCCATCCTGCGCCGTACTGGTATGTTCTGACTCGACGGCTGAAGGAAAAAGAGAGGACAACAGCGGGAAGATCATAGTCGAAATGCTGGAGTCGGTGCGTGCCGAGGTAAAATATTACGAAATCGTCCCCGATGAGAAACAGGCCATCCAGGATAAGGTACGCGGATGGGTAGACGAAGATATACAATTCATCTTTACCACGGGTGGGACGGGGCTTGGACCCCGCGACAATACTGTTGGCGCGGTACGGGAAATGCTCGAGCGGGATGCCGACGGCATCGTGGAAGCCATGCGGGTCTACGGCCAGATGCGTACTCCCATGGCCATGATGAGCAGGGCCGTGGCCGGGTCCATCGCAGAGACACTTATCGTTACCCTTCCCGGCAGCAGCGCCGGCGCCAGGGAGTCTTTGGAAGCGATCCTGCCTGCCGTATTTCATGCACGCAAGATGATGAAAGGAGGGGGGCATTAGCATGATAAATTATACAGAGGCCCGGACGATAGTGCGGTCGAAAGCCCATTCTTTCGGAACGGAAACCATTCCCCTGGAACAGTCCTATGGCCGTGTGCTCACCGGCGTGGTGCGGGCGGACAGGGATTATCCCCCCTTTGACAGGGCTACCATGGATGGCTATGCGTTGCGGGCAATCGACCTTCAGCAGGGCATCCGTGCCTTCCACATCATAGAGACCATTTTCGCGGGTGATATCGCCTCCCGGCAATTGTCCGCGGGGGAATGCTACAAGATCATGACCGGTGCATCGGTACCCGCGGGCGCTGACATGATAGTGCGGAGAGAGGATACGATAGAGGAGGGGAGTGTCGTCCGGATACGGACGGAGACGATTAGACCATTCCTCAATATCGCCCGTCAGGGCGAAGACATCCGATCCGGCGACACCGTCATCGACAGTCCCTGCATGGTCGAACCTGCGATCATTGGACTGCTTGCCTCACTGGGGCAAAAGGAGGTAACAGTGGCCAGATTGCCCAGGATCGCGCTGATCACCACGGGTAATGAGATCGTGTCCGTAGAGACACAGCCGGGGCCTGCCCAAATCCGCAACAGCAATCGCTGGCTGTTACAGGCTTTTTTAAAGAAATGGCAGATCGGGCCCTGCTTGTATCAGCATGTCCCCGACGACAAGACCCTGTTAAGGACTGCGATAGACAAAGCGCTGTCTGCCGATGTGGTCATCCTTTGCGGCGGCGTCTCAGCCGGAGACGCGGATCACGTCCCGGAGATGCTGGAAGCGGCAGGCGTTACCCGCCTCTTTCATAAATTAGCCATTAAGCCCGGAAAACCCGTTTGGTGCGGGAACGGACCTGATGATACGATGGTGTTCGCTCTCCCCGGCAATCCCTTTTCCTGTCTGGTAGGATTTATATTGCTGATCCAGCCCTATCTGCAAGCCTGCTTTGGACTTCCGGACAATGCACTCCTGAGCCTGCCCCTGGGGACGGCGAAAAAGAAATATACGCCGCTGGATGAATTTTTCCCCGTTCGTATGCATGGCGCCCCTGTGAGATTATTACCGGCGTCGCTCAACGGGTCCGGGGACATCCGGCTGGGGATGCAAGCCAATGCGCTGGCCCTGCACCCTGCGGAGGTCCAGGCGCTGGAAGAAGGCACCCCTACCATTTATTTCCCACTTTGATCAGGCTTCCATCTCGCGCGTAAGCTCTTTCAGCCTGTTCAAATCCAACAAAGCAATGTTTTTCCCCTCCGTATGTATGGACCGTTCATCCGTGAGCTCGTTGATGATGCGAAAGACTGTCTCGTAGGTGGTGCCCGCATAGGAAGCAAGATCCTGGCGGCTTAGCGATATGTCGATAAACCCTTCCGCCGTCGTTCCGAATTTTTCCTGCAAGGCCAGCAGAGACTGGGCAATACGTCCCTTTACCTGCATATGGGCCAGGTTGCGCATTTTTCGCTCCGACTCCTGCAATTCATCCGCAAAGAAGAGGAGCAGCTGATAGATGAACTCATAATTCACCTTTAACGTGGACTGAAAGAAATCCAGGTCGATGAAACAGACATCGACGGGCTCGATGGCCGTAGCAGAGATGGGATAATATACGTTGTGCCCTAACCCGCGGTGCCCCAGAATATCTCCCTTTTGGGCAAATCGTATGATGAGCTCTTTTTCCGACCCCCATTTTTTATGCACTTTTACCTTCCCTCTATAGACAAAGTAGATCCCTTTTACCTCATCTCCCTCCTGGAAGATCAATTCCCCTTTTTTATAGTGAAAGTTTTTCCGGTGGGCGCTGACCGCGGGTATCCATTCGGGTAAACTTCGTTTGCAGAGAAAGCAGCTTTCGAGGTCACAGATATGATTGTTTTTCTTCATGTTTAGTGTTTTGGATGAATCGCCCCTATAAAAATAGGGCAAAACCCTTCAAACATTTATATTATAATA
>DASZWE010000436.1:0-2483 GCA_035546735.1 Puia sp. | reverse complement strand
ACCCTGGCGGAGGACCCCGCAGGGCATTTATGGGTGGGGACAGAAAATGGCCTTTGTATGATGAGGCCGGATGAAAAAGGGTTTGTCCGTGTGCAGGCGGGCGGGAAAACGGTGCTGGACGATATAAATGTCAATGCCATTGCACCCGACAAGGATGGGATGTTATGGATAGGCACTATGAGGGGACTCTATATTCTGGACCCGCGTACGGGACGTTTCGTGTCGTATCTACCCGAGGAAGGGAATGAGCATAGTCTTACGAGCAGGGCGATCCGGAGCGTTTACATCGACAAGGAGGGTATTTACTGGCTGGGGACCTACCGGGGAGGCATCAATAAATACGACAGGAATCTCAACCTCTTCGATGTGAAGCTTAGCGATGCGTTTCATGACAATGGCGCGAAGAGCTCGGTGGTCACTTCTTTTGAAGACCGGGGAGATGGTAAGGTTTGGATGGGGACGGATGGGGGCGGGCTTTATCTCTTCGATCACCGGACGGACGAGCTTCGACGGGTGGATATCCGGCTGGATGGCAGGACGGCGGATCTGTTGTCGGTATTGTGCCTGAAGAAGACGCGGGATGGCCGGCTCTATATTGGGACTTTTGGCAAAGGGGTGATCATACTGGACCCCGTCAGCGGGAAGGTGGAGCATCTGGCCATGGGGACGGGCAGGTATGACCTGAATGAAAATGATATTTATTGCATCAGTGAGGACAGCAAGGGGCAGCTATGGCTGGGTACGAATGGGGGCGGGGTAAATGTTCTAAAGGACGACAAGGTCATTCTCCGGCTGACCCCCCGGCCGAAGATGGCGGGTGATGTGCTGATGCCCGTGAACGGTTATATCAGGGCCATACAAGAGGACAGGGAGGGGAATATCTGGATCGGTAGCCATGGGGGCGGTGTGACGGTGTATCATCCTTCGACGGGCGGGTTCACGGTGTATGATCAGCGGAACAGCAAGCTGCCGAGCGACAAGATATATGCTTTGCTATTGGACAGCAGAGGACTGATGTGGGCGGGCACGTACGGTGGCGGGTTGAGCGTGTTCGATAAGCAGGGACGGATCACGAACTTTTCGGAAAAGGACGGCCTGCAGAATACGACGGTGTACCAGGTGGTGGAAGACGCCCGGGGATATATATGGGTGAGTACGAATACGGGTATCAGCCGCCTGGATGTGGGCACAAAGACCTTTCGCAATTTTACGAGCTACAACGGTATTCAAAACAACAATTTCGTACATGGCTCCGGGTTACGATCGCCGGATGGCGAGCTGTTCTTCGGAGGGCTGCAGGGGTTCAATTATTTCAATCCCGCGGACCTTACCACCAACAGGAATGTGCCGGCCGTCATGCTGACGAACCTGCAGGTGGCGAACAAGCCTGTCGTTCCGGGCAATGGATCGCCCATCGGCGAGCATATTTCCGTGGCCAAAGAGATACGACTGGCCTACAAGCAAAATTTTTCGCTGAGCTTTGTCGCATTGAATTATACCTTGCCCAGACAAAATCATTATGCCTACAGGCTGGATGGATTCGATAAGGACTGGAACTATATTGGCTCCGCGAATACGGCCTATTATACCAACCTCGACCCCGGCGAGTATGTCTTTCATGTCAAGGCAAGCAATAATGACGGGGTGTGGAGCTCGACGGATACATCCATACGCATCTATGTCAGGCCGCCTTTCTGGAGGACCGTGTATGCGTATATAGTGTATGTATTGGTGGCGGGCGGCCTGTTATTGTACAGCAGGCACAGGGGTCTTTCGAAGCTGCGGCGCAAATTCGCGCTGGAGCAGGAACGGCAGGAGGTCCGGCGTATACAGGAGCTGGACAGGCTGAAGCTGAAATTCCTCACGAACCTGAGCCATGAGTTCCGGACGCCTATTTCGCTGATCATGGGTCCTGTGGATCAGCTGCTGTCGGAGCAGCGGGACAAGCCTTCGGCGGACAGGCTGCAGATGGTCAGGCGGAATGCCCGGCGCCTGTTGAACCTGGTGAACCAGCTGCTGGATTTCAGAAAAATGGAAGAACATGAGCTTCAGCTGCAACTTTCGGAAGGAGAGTTTGTCTCTTTTATAAAGGATGTCTGTCATTCTTTTACCGACCTGTCGGAGAGGAAGCATATACATTTTGCCTTCGACACCGGTATTGAGAGATTATATGTGCTGTTCGACCGGGATAAGATCGAGCGCATCCTGTTTAACCTGTTGTCCAATGCGTTCAAGTTCACCCTGGAAGGGGGGGCGATCACGCTGCTGTTGCGGGAGGAGGAAGGGGACAACGATGCAGCGCGGAAATGGGTGTCCATACAGGTGAAGGACACGGGCATCGGCATTCCTGCGGATAAGCAGGAAAAGATCTTCGAGCGATTTTTCCAGCAGGCATCCGCCGCGGCGGTGCTCAACCAGGGTACGGGCATTGGTCTTTCGATCACGAGGGAATTTGTCAGATTGCATGGAGGCGTCATCTGCGT
>DASZWE010000435.1:0-4910 GCA_035546735.1 Puia sp. | reverse complement strand
AAGTGCCTTGGGAAAAGGGTGTGGCCGTGTAATTTTTCAGGTCGAGGAAGAAGGAGGCATCCGTGGGGGTGCTGCCTTTATCCGCTTCGTCGCTGGCGATTTCGCTGACACCCAGCCAGGGGAAGACGTGCACATTGTAATTGCGCAGCTGTCCATACACGCCATTGGTGGCCTGTACGGCGGTGGCGGAGTCGGGGATGCCGATGATATTTGCCTGTGGTTCTTTATTTACAAAGCTGTGTGTGCAGCCCATTGCCGACAATAGCGAGGCGAGAGCGATCCATCTGTACGTGTTCATCACTGTTCAGTTTAAAATGTGTTAGAATCCAAGGGTCAGACCCAGGTTATAGACGGCACGTATGGGATAGGTGCTCAGGTCCACACCCATATTGAGCGCCTGGCCGTTGGCCGAGGCCGTGATCGAGCCGTTGGAGGTTTGTGCGATGCCGTTGGCCAGGGGGTTAGGGCTCACTCCCGTCACTTCGGGATTGAAACCATGATAGCCGAAGATGGTCAGGAGATTTTGCGAGTTGGCAAAAATGCGGAAGCTGGTAAAGCCCCATTTTTTGGCCACGGGCAGATCATAGCCCAGCTGCAGGTTTCTTATCCGGAAATACGAGCCCGACTCGACGAAGAAGCTGGAGGGATAGGCGTAGCTGTCGCTGCCGTTGAGGGCCGCGGGGTAGCTGTTGGATGTACCCGGCCCATGCCAGCGGTGCGTGAATTGATCCAGGTCGAAGTTATAGCCTGCCAGCCGTACGGATCTGTTGCCATTGTAGAGCTTATTGCCAAGTACGCCCTGCAGGTCAATCGTCAGGTCCCAATGGCGCCAGGAAAAGTTGGAGGTGACGCCATAGGTGAATTTGGGAATGGCCGATCCCAGGTTGAGACGATCGGCGTTGTCGATGACGCCGTCTTTATTGACATCCTGGTAGATGAGGTCGCCCACCTGCGCCGCGCTGGTATGCGGCGTACTGCTGAGCTGTTCCGGTGTCTGGAATACCCCGATGGCTTTGTATCCGTAGAAGGTGCCGATGGGCAGGCCCTGGCGGGTGATGGTGGCCTGGTAGCCGTTGCCAAGACCTCCGCCGGGGATGGAGTCGCCGCTCTGCACGAATATCATTTTATTTTGAAGCGTGGCGAAGTTGACGCTGACGTTCCAGCTGAAGGGCCGGTGTTTGCTGTTCCAGGTAGCGATGAATTCGAATCCTTTGTTCTGGACAGTACCTGCATTTTCATATTCCGTATTGACAGCGCCTGACTGGCTGGGAATGGGAACATTGATGACGAGATTATGCGTCCTGCGGATAAAATAATCCGCCTCGATGCTGAGCCGGTGATTAAGGAAGGCTGCTTCCAGTCCCGGGTCCGACTCCTCCGTATATTCCCAGGACAGGGTAGGATTTGGTACATTGAGGGCCGTGACGCCGGCATTCAGCGCGCCGCCAAAAACAGGCTGGGTGCCACCCTGTCCCACGAGCGTGCCTATCTGCGGGAATGCGATATAGGAATTGGGCAGGTTGGCATTGGGCAGTCTGCCCCAGCTGTAGCGGAGCTTGAGCTCATCGAAGACATTCCGCAGCCCTTTCATAAAATCCTCTTCGCTGATCCTCCATCCCACGCCGACGGCGGGAGATACGATGTTCCGGTGATTGGAGGGATATTGAGAAGAGTAGTCGCTGCGGATATTGGCGTTGAGCAGGTAGCGGTCCTTGTAGGAATAGCTGAGCCTGCCATAATAGGAGAACACCGCATTGGCGACTGCGCCGTCTGCGATGATGAAGGAGGAAGGATCGCCCAGGTTGAAATATTCCGTGGCCGGGCTGGCGCCGGGTACGCTCTTCGCCTTGAGATAAACCGTGGAGTTGTCCGTCTGCCGGGCTTCGATGCCGGCTGTGGCGGTGATGTGGTGGTCGCCGGCGATGGTCTCGTCATAGGTGAGGTAGTTCCTCCAATACCAGTTGGTCAGCCTGTATTGCCAGCTCTCCAGGGTGCTGGTTTGATTTTGCTGATTGGCCGAGATAAAGAAGGACGGCGTATATTTTTTTTCCGTGCTGGTATTGTAGTCCAGGTCGAAGTCTGTCCGGAAAGTGAAGTACCGGAATAAGGACAGTTCGCCATATACATTCCCGCTGATGCGCTGGCCCGTGAGCTTGTCCTGGTCATTGTAGTGAAGGTCTCCGGCCGGATTGGCGGAGTTGGTGTAGGGCGATACGCCGAACTTTCCATCGGCGAAGGGGACCACCGTCGGGTCGTAATTGTAGGCTTCCTTTACGAGGTTATTGGCCAGGAAAGGATTTTTCTGCTCGTAGCGGGAGAGGTTGATATTCGTTCCAAGCTTAAGTATTTTTCCAAACTTGTATTCATCGCTGAGATGCATGCGGAGATTGTTGTAGTCCGTTTGTTTGACCGTGCCTTCCGTGCCGATGAAGCCGGCGCCGAAGTTATAGGTATTATACTGTGAGCCGCCGCTGATGCCAATGTCGTTGCTGTGTATGATGGAGGTGCGCAGTATTTGTTTATACCAGTCCGTGCCTTTGCCCAATGCGGAGTCGGTGAAGGGAGGCGGGTTACCTGCATTCCGGTATTGCTCGTTGGTGAGTTGGGCATACTGTGCTGCGTTGGCCATTTTTATGAGATGGGTGGTATGCTGGATGCCGACATATCCCGTATAGCTGATGCGGGCGCGTCCCGAGCGGCCTTTTTTTGTGGTGATCATGATGGCGCCGTTGCCTGCATTGACGCCAAAGATGGCGAGGGATGAGGCGTCCTTCAGGACGTCGATCTTATCGATCTGGGCGGGGTCCAGGTAGCTGATGTCGTTGGTGATCAGGCCATCCACCACATAGATGGGCGCGGTGCTGCCCGATACGGAATTCACGCCTCTCAGCTGCATGATGGAAGGGGCGCCGGGCGTGCCGGAATTGACCACATTCAATCCCGCCACTCTTCCCTGCAGGGCCTGGTCCACGGAAACGACCGATTGTTTGGAGATGTCAGCGCCGTTGACCGTGACGGTGGAGCCGGTGACGTCCACTTTTTTCTGGGTGCCGTATCCTACGACTACGACCTGGGCCAGCGATTGACCGGCAGCTGCAGACAGGAAAATATTCAGCGTCGTCCTGCCCTGTACGGCCATCGTCTTGTCGATATAGCCTACGGAAGAAAAAGTCAGCGAGTCGCCGGATGAGACGGCAATGGAGTAAGAGCCATCCAGGGCGGAGGTGGTGCCGCGGCTGGTGCCGTTGACGGTGATGGACACTCCTCCGATGGGATTGTTGGAAGAATCGGTGATCTTGCCTGTCAGGCGGTAGCGAGCGCTGTCACCGGGGATGGTATCGCGGCGGGTGGAATCCGGCTGCGTTTGTGCATGTACGGTGTTAACGAGCAAAAAACAGGTAAGCGCATATATCGACAATCGGATCATCTGGCGCCACGCGAAAACATGTATCCTCATAACCAGGTTATTTAGGCAGACAGTGAAATAATGTGCGGGCATTGGTCTCCACCAAAAAATAGCCCAATTCCCGCATGTAGCTTATGTTTGTCCTTAGGACGAACCGCTTTTAGCGGTTCATGGAAGATCAGGGGGGAGACAGGTTCCTGCATAAAAATCATGCCCGTTGCGGCACGCGCTCATGGGGTCCGGACATGCGTGTAATCGCTTCTACATGTTGTCTTTGTTTGTCCCCTTTTGGCATGATCAATTTTTGTACTTTACGTGATATGATGAATAGTATCCAACTGTTGAAAGGAGATATTACGAAGATGGAGGTCTGGAAGAATGCAGGAGCTGCGTCGTCCATGAAAGTATGGCAGGGGGCACTAAGACGACCACAGGTCGGTTGTCCGAAGGATCATCATTAGCTGTCTTTGGCCCGGAGGTACTTTTCTCCCGGACCGCAGGGATGAAAATCAAAAACCGCCCTAAGAGTAAGGCGGTCTTAATGCTATTTTTAACGCAACATATTAATGTTGGCTAAGGCTTCTCTTTCCCCCACATTCCAAGGGGTTTTGGCTACTCTTATCAGGGCCTGTTACCCTAAACCTTATTCTTTAGAATTCTAAAGTATGACTTCTTACATATTCTGAAGTAGAATAATGTCTGGTCCTGACATTTTATATACACACTCCCGGATTGATAGCTTGTTGTCGGAAATAAGTGCTAAAAAAGCGGTAACTTTGCCCCCTTTCCTTCAACGGGAATTACCGGCGGGGAGCCGCTATTTTTTTACCAAAAAAACTTGACACACAGATCATGAACAAAGGTCCTATCTCACAATTCATTCAGCATCACTACCGGCACTTCAACGCAGCAGCATTGATGGATGCCGCCAAGGGGTATGAAACGCATTTGCTGGAAGGAGGTAAGATGATGGTTACGCTGGCCGGCGCCATGAGCACCGCGGAGCTGGGCATTTCTTTTGCGGAGATGATCCGGCAGGATAAAGTGCAGATAATCAGCTGTACAGGCGCTAACCTGGAAGAAGATGTGATGAACCTTGTGGCGCATAGCCATTACAAGCGAGTTCCAAACTATCGGGATCTTACGCCCCAGGAAGAATGGAATCTGCTGGAGAACCATTACAACCGGGTGACGGACACCTGCATACCGGAGGAAGAGGCTTTTCGCCGGCTGCAAAAGCACCTGGTCAAGGCATGGAAAGAGGCGGAGTCGAAAGGTGAGCGGTATTTTCCTCATGAATTCCTTTACAAGGTGGTGCTCAGCGGAGAGCTGGAACAATATTATGAGATCGACCCCAAGGACAGCTGGATCGTAGCCGCTGCCAGGAAGAACATACCCATCGTGGTACCGGGCTGGGAAGACAGCACTACCGGCAATATATTCGCGAGCTATGTTATTAAGGGAGAGCTGAAGGCTTCCACCGTACGCAGCGGCATCGAATACA
>DASZWE010000434.1:0-8497 GCA_035546735.1 Puia sp. | reverse complement strand
TCGCGCAGCAGCGGATAGCATTATACGATAAGAAGGGGGAGCAGCATTATGATATCATCTCGGCCTTTATAAAGAGCATCCGGGGCAGCGACCCCAACGCAGCCGTATACTGGCTCGCCCGGATGATCGAAGGCGGCGAGGACGTAAAATTCATTGCCCGGAGATTATTGATCCTGGCCAGCGAAGACATCGGGAATGCCAATCCCAACGCCCTGCTGCTGGCCAACGCCTGTTTCGAGGCAGTGAATAAGATCGGCTATCCGGAATCCAATCTTATCCTGTCGCAGTGCGCCACCTATCTGGCATCGTCCCCCAAAAGCAATTCGGCTACCACCGCCATCGGCAGCGCCCAGGCCGCCGTACGTGCACAGGGCGATCTGCCCGTACCGCTTCATATCCGTAACGCGCCTACCCGGCTGATGAAGAACCTGGATTATGGCAAAGGTTACCAGTACAGTCATAACTATGAAAATAATTTTTCTGCACAGGAATACCTCCCGGAAGGATTGCAGGGCACAAAATTCTATGACCCGGGGAACAACGCGCGGGAAGAAGAGCTGCGTAAATTCCTGCGTAGCCTGTGGAAAGACAAGTACGGGTACTGAGCAGCATCCGCCATCAGACAACACATGACCTCGAAGAAACACGAACACCTGAAAAAAATCATTAAGACCGTGAGTACTAAACAACCAGACTAACATGACAAACTGGACGCACAAAAAATTCAGCGACCTCACGCCGGAGGAGCTGTATGCCATCTTACGGCTAAGAAGCGAGGTCTTTGTAGTGGAACAGAACTGCGTATTCCTGGATATGGATAATAAGGACCAGTCCTCTCATCATTTAATGGGATGGCTGGGGGACAGGCTGGTGGCCTATGCGCGCATCGTACCCCCGGGTATTTCCTATGCGGAATTTTCTATAGGACGCATCGTAAGTTCCCCTGCCGTCCGAAAGCAGGGCATCGGAAGAGTACTCGTAAGCAAGGGTATCGAGCTTGCATATACGCTTCATGGCAAGGGAATTATACGCATCGGCGCGCAATACTATCTAAGGGGTTTTTACGAATCTTTCGGCTTCGAAAAAACAGGTGATATTTACCTGGAAGACGGCATACAACACATTGAGATGCTATTATTTACGCCAAACTAAGCAGAAGCACTGAAATTCTCATATTGGGAATAAAATAGTTGTGTTAAAATACACAATTATTCGACCTTTTTTCGTTTCTTGTATGCGAACCCCATCTTCAATTTTGAAAGGAGGGGAATCCAAACCATCGGAAAACTAAAATCTAATATTCATGAAACAGAGTTTACACTCCTTGTTCCGGAAGTGTTTGTTCTTGCTGGTACTAACTTTATCCCTACATCTCTCCTCCTTCTGCCAGGACGACGAATACATGAACACCACCGAAGCCGGTATTACTGTTGGACCCATGGTCTTTTTAGGTGACCTGGGAGGCCACGCCGGTAAAGGCACTACGTTCATTAAGGACTATAATATGAATACCACCAAAATTGCCATAGGCGCCTATGTAACTGCCTACCCCGCGCAATGGTTGGGATTCAGGTTCTCCCTTAATTATGGTAAGATCCAGGGTGATGACGCGAACATCAGCAGCCACGGAGGTTGGGAAGAAACGCGTAAAGCCCGTAACCTGGACTTCCGCTCTACCATCCTCGAAGGAACAGTCATGGCGGAATTTTATCCTACCGTATTCCTGGAAGATGAATCCGATGACGTCACAGGCCGCCTGCGTCCCTATGGCGTGCTGGGCCTGGGCGCTTTCCACTTCAACCCGCAGGGAAGCACCCGCAATCAATATGGCGAGCAGACCTGGGTGGACCTGAAACCACTGCGTACAGAAGGTGAAGGTTTTGCCGAGTATCCCGACCGTAAGAACTATTCTCTTACCCAGCTCAACATTCCGATGGGCGCCGGTATTAAATATTATTTCAGCGAAAATGTCAATATATCATTCGAAATTATTCACCGTAAGACATTTACAGACTACATCGACGACGTGAGCACAAGATATGTCGATCCTACGCTGTTCAGCAAGTATTTATCTCCCACGCAGGCGGCGCTGGCCCTGGCCATGTCCGACAAGAGCGCTCAGGGATATAATACTCCCGGCTATGGCAGGAACGACAAACGAGGCGATCCCAAACAGAACGATGCTTATTTTACCGCCCAGTTTAAGATCGGCTTCCGTATCAAAGGCGGTAGTGAGCAACGCTGGAGAAACTCTACCCACTGTCCGTTGTTGAGATTCTAACATTATTCGTGCGTTTGATAAGTGTGGGGGCCGATGCCCCGCTATGTTCAAGTTGTTGTTGATCCGTACCCTATTTTTTTAAAAAATCCCGGCCGTCATGAAAACTAGCCGTACTATGAATCTATTCGCTGGCCTCCTGGTCATCAATCTTTCCATGACCGCATTTCTGCCGGCCAACGCCCTCGCATCGAACACACCGATGCATGACCCCTCAACAGGCGCTACCTTCGACACGGGTACTATCCACAGTATCCAGGTCAACAAGTCGCTGGTTAGCAAAAAAAACAAGATCAGGCTCTTCCCTGATGCCAAACAGCAGGTACTGTTCTTTTCCGTCAATGGAGAAGACAAGAAAGTCTATCAACTGTATTTATTCGATATGGACGGCAGACTGGTAGGCCAGGCCAGTATCCGCAATCGCGAGACCACCGTCCTCACCACTTTGTCGGAAGGCAATTATCTGTTCGAGATCTTCACCGATGACGAGAGGATCGAGAACGGTCATTTGATCGTGCGATAGGACCCGTGAGAGCCGCGCTCTAAAAAATGCTCTTTAAAAAACTATAGTAAGATACAACCAATAGGCAAGCAGGGAAATTAGTAAAATCCTAATATCCGAAGGTTAAGTAAAACCTGATCCGTTCCCTATTTTTTAGGTACCCTTTATACACACAAAGATTTTATTGATCACTCCCTGCTGCCACCTATTGGCCTGCCCCGCCAGGGGTTCTATTTCAAAAATATTTCTCCCGCCTCTTTCCAGTTGTTGATCCTGTCATAGCCGGTGACCTCCAGGTTATGGGCCGCCGTGAAGATATACGGCTTGCCTTTAAATCCTTTCAGGTTCTTTACATGATCGTCGATCATATAATCCCCGTGTATGAGGTCCTTGCTGCCGCAGAGGGCCAGCTGACGCCAGTTGAAGAAAGGGAAGTGATCCATCAGCCAGTCATACTTATCCTTCAAAGAATTCGGGAATTCCATGGCAGCCGATACGATAAAGACCTCATAACGGTCATTCAACGCCCGAAGCACCTCCACCGCATCCTCCATCACGGGCAGATGCCGGAAAAAACCCGGCCCCTTCAACCGCTCCATCACCAGCTCCTGGTGCTCATCCGGAAAACCTTTTACCCAGGAACCTACCAGCATCTTATCCCAGTCCACCTCCCGTCCATATGTCTTCTTATACCATTCGATCATTTCTCCCATCGGGTCCGCAATGACCTCGTCCATGTCTATGATAATTCTTTCCATAATGCTTTTAGCCCTTTAATTCTTCTTTTAAAAATTTAGCCGTAAAACTTTCCTTGTTCTTTACCAGGTCTTCCGGCACACCCTCGAACAAGATCCTTCCACCGCCATCCCCTCCCTCGGGACCCAGGTCGATAATATGATCGGCCACTTTTATCACATCCAGGTTATGCTCGATGACAAGCACCGAATTACCCCTGTCCACCAGCTTGTTCAGCACATCCAGCAAATGCCGTATGTCCTCGAAATGCAGCCCGGTAGTGGGCTCATCCAGTATGTAGAACGTCTTGCCCGTATCCTTCTTCGACAGCTCCGTACCCAGCTTGACCCGCTGCGCCTCGCCACCGCTCAGCGTGACGGCCGACTGCCCTAACGTTATATATCCCAGCCCTACCTCCTGCAGCACCTTGATCTTACGATAGATATATGGCACATTCTGAAAGAACTCCACGGCCTCGTCCACCGTCATATCCAGCACATCGCTGATGGACTTGCCTTTATATCGTATCTCCAGGGTCTCCCGGTTGTATCGCCGCCCATTGCATTTTTCGCAATGGACATATACGTCGGGAAGGAAGTTCATCTCGATGACGCGCATCCCGCCCCCTTCACAGACATCACAACGCCCGCTCTTTACATTGAAGGAAAACCGGCCGGCATTATATCCCCTGATCTTCGCCTCCGGGACAGAGGCAAACAGTGTCCGTATGTCGGTAAAGAACCCGCAATACGTAGCGGGATTGCTCCGTGGCGTCCTGCCGATAGGTGACTGATCGATCTCGATGACCTTATCGATATTTTCCAGCCCCTTGATGCTCTTGAATTCCAATGGCGTCATCTTCGATCCATAGGCATGTTTGCTCAGAATAGGATACAGTGTCTCATTGATCAGCGTCGACTTGCCGCTGCCACTGACCCCCGTGACCACAATAAGCTTGCCCAACGGGAATTTGACATCCACATTCTTGAGGTTGTTTCCCCTGGCGCCCTTTATTTCCAAAAACTTTCCATTGCCCTTCCTCCTCTCCTCCGGTACCTCGATCTTCTTATGACCATTCAGATAGGCGGCCGTCAGCGTATCCAGCTTCAACAGGGCAGGAGGACGCCCCTGCGCCACGATGCGACCGCCGTGAAATCCGGCTTTCGGACCGATGTCAACCACATAGTCAGCCGCCATCATGATGTCCTTATCGTGTTCCACGACCAGTACGCTGTTGCCAATGTCCCTAAGATTCTTCAGGGCTTCGATGAGTCGCTGGTTGTCCCGCTGGTGAAGACCGATGCTGGGCTCGTCCAGCACATAGGTGATCCCCTGCAATTGGGAGCCTATCTGGGTAGCCAGGCGTATCCGTTGGGATTCACCCCCGCTGAGCGTCCGGCTGCTGCGGTCCAGGGTCAGATAGGTAAGCCCTACATCCATAAGGAACTGCAGCCGCTCCCTGATCTCTTTCAGGATGTCCTTGGCAATGATATTTTGTTTGTTGTTGAGTTTTTTTTCCAGGCCCGAGAACCAATCCACCAGCTTGTTCAGGTTCATGTTGCTCAGCTCGGCGATGTTCTTCTCCCCCACCCGGAAATAAAGACTTTCCTTACGCAGACGCGCTCCATGACAGGTGTCGCAGGTCTTCAGCTCCATGAACTTCTCCACCCACTCCCGCAGACTGTCGGAAGTGCCGCCCGCAAACCAGCGCTTCAGCGCATTGACCAGCCCCTCGTATTCCGTGGTATAGACCGGACCGTCGGAGGAAGCCTCCTCGCTGAAGTCGATATCGTTGCTGTCCCCCGCCTCATTGCCATACAGCACCAGGTTAAGAGCCTTCTTAGGCATATCTTTTATGGCGACGTCCAGGCTGAACTTGTTCTTTTTTGCCAGTTGCTGCACCTGCTGGAACATATATGCCTCCCTTTCGCCACCCAATGGAGCTATGCCGCCCTCGTTGATGCTCTTGGAAGGGTCGGGGATGATGGCGTCCATGCTGATCTGATAGACGGCGCCAAGCCCCTTGCAGGTAGGACATGCTCCATAGGGAGAGTTGAAGGAAAAGCTGTTAGGCGAAGGCTCCTCATAGCTGATGCCCGAGTCCTCACACATGAGCTGCTTGCTGTATTGCAGCAGCCGGTTGTCATCGTTCAAAAGGATAAAAAGCAGGTCCTTTCCCATCTGCAACGCCTTTTGCACGCTCTGGCTCAGCCGCACCTTCATATCCTCAGTGACGGCCATCCTGTCTATGACGACCTCGATGTCGTGGATCTTATAACGGTCCACCTGCATCTTCGGCGCCAGGTCCTTGACCTCTCCATCCACCCGCACCTTCAGATACCCGCGCTTGCGGATGTCCTCGAAGAGCTCACGGTAATGCCCCTTACGGCCCCTTACAAGAGGAGCCAGAATGGATATCTTCTTATTCCTGAACTTTTTAAAGACATTGTCCACGATCTCCTCCTCGCTGAACTTCACCATCTTCTTACCCGTATTGTAGGAATAGGCCTCCCCTATCCGGGCGTAAAGCAATCGGAGAAAATCATAGATCTCCGTGACGGTGCCCACCGTACTGCGTGGATTCTTGTTGGTGGTCTTTTGTTCGATGGAAATGACAGGGCTGAGACCGGTGATCTTGTCCACATCGGGCCTTTCCATATCGCCGATGAACTGGCGGGCATAAGCCCCAAAGCTTTCCATATAGCGGCGCTGCCCTTCCGCATAGATGGTGTCAAAGGCAAGGGAGGACTTGCCACTGCCGCTGATGCCGGTGATAACCACCAGCTTATTCTTGGGTATGCGGATATCGATATTCTTCAGATTGTGGACCCTGGCTCCAAATACCTCAATAGTCTCCTCACCGGGCGCCAGGCCGGCGTTTGTGTTTGTTTCTACCAATGCCATATTTGAAAAGTAAAAAAATAGGTCACTAAATTACATATAACAATTGAAATGCTAAAAAAGTTGGGGAAATTTTACGTTACAAAAAATGATCCGGATCAAGAATATGAACAGGGATCCCACAGAATCACCGCTCCCTCATGTCAGTGCAATTAATTAATAATATGACCGTTATTCACACGGTTCGTTATTGGACTACTTTGGCTCCCACAGGCCAGGGTTATAACCCCTCTGATGAAAGATGTGCTTAACTTTTTCGTGAAACTACTGGACACAGGTGACTGGTCCCCCCGTTGGCATTATGACAACTGGACGGGGTTTCACGCCTGGTTGTATATCCTGAGCGACCTCCTCATCTGGGCGGCCTATTTTGCTATTCCCTTCATTATCATACGATTTATCGCAAAGCAACGCGAGGTGCGCTTTGCCCGGCTCTATTATTTCTTTGTCACTTTTATCTTGGCCTGTGGCGCCACCCATTTCCTGGACGCCCTTACATTCTGGATCCCTCTTTACCGCCTCTCCGCCCTGGCGCGGGCCATCACGGCCATTATCAGCTGGATCACGGTATTTTATCTCGTCCGGCAGTTACCCTACGCCACCCGGGCCCTGAAGGCGCGCGAATCCCTGGAAGTCGAGATCGCAGCCTATAAGGAAGCAGCGGCCAGCCAGCAGGTAAAGAATATCCTGGCGCAGGAAAGCCGGCAGCTGTTCAAGAACGTTTTCGACCATTCCCCCGTAGGGATCGCCCTGGTGAGCCCGGAAGGCCGATGGCTGAATGTGAATGCATCCACCTGTGAAATGCTGGGATATAGCAAGGAAGAGCTGCTTAAAATCTCCTTTCAGGATATCACCCACCCGGAGGACCTGGCGACGGACATGGCCTATGTAGGCCAGATGCTGAAGGGGGAACGGGAGACCTACCAGATGGAAAAACGATATATCTGTAAGGATGGCTCAATCGTGTGGGCCCTGCTGTCCGTATCCCTGACCTGGCAGGAAGGGAAACCCGCCTTCTTCATCTCCCAATTGACGGATATCTCGACAAAAAAGCGATTGCTGATGGAGGTGGAAAAAAAGAATGCGGAGCTGGAAAATCACCTCTCCAGTATCAATGAGTTCAACCGCATCGTGGCGCATAACCTTCGGGGACCAGCCTCCTCTCTCATCAATATGTCGGATTACCTGGAAAAGAGCAGCAGCGAGGCCGACAGGGATTTCCTGCTTGGCAAGGTAAAAGACACCTCCCTGCTGATCATCAATACATTGAATGACCTGACACAGCTGCTGGAGATCCAGCTCCGCCAGGAAAAACAATCCGCCGTCTGCCTGTTCAGGGAAGCCTATGAGCATAGCCTGCACATGCTGGAGGAAGAATACAAGGCGGCAGCCCCTGTCATCAACGTACAATTCAACATCGAGGAAGTCCTTTTCCCCAAGGCATATCTGGATAGCATCTTTTACAACCTGCTCAGCAATGCCATAAAATACCGTCGGAAAGACAAAACTCCCGTTATCTTTATTGAGACGGCAGCCGTCAACGGACATGTAGTACTGACAGTAAAAGACAATGGCATCGGCATCGATATGCAAAAGCACGGCCATGATATCTTCAAATACAAAAAGGTCTTTCACAAAGGATACGACAGCAATGGAGTGGGATTGTTCCTTACCAGGAACCAGGTGGAGGCGGGCAACGGAAAGATAGAAGTGGAGAGCACATTGAATGAAGGGACCATCTTCCGGGTGTATTTATCGAAGAACAATTTACTATGAGCTATAAACTATCAACGGCAGGCATTATCGATGACGATCAGATATATCAGTTGGTGATGAAAAGAACCATTGAGCAGTCCGGCCTGGTAAAGGATGTGTTGCAGTTCTATGACGGCGAAGAGGCCATCGATTATTTCAGGAAAAACCAGCAATCCCCCGAAGCGCTCCCCGAATTGATCCTCCTCGACATCAATATGCCCTACATGGACGGTTGGCAGTTCCTGGACGAATTTATCAAAATACCTTTCAAAGACAATTACAAAAGGATCATTTACATCGTTTCCTCTTCTTCCACCACCGAGGAT
>DASZWE010000433.1:0-3420 GCA_035546735.1 Puia sp. | reverse complement strand
CCGATTGTAATTCCTCACTGTATTCTATACTCTTTCCGCATTTTCCAGCTCATTTTTTCGTTTTGTAGCTGTTATTTTATGGTAATTTAATTGCTATTTAATACCTTCAAAAATCCAATAGACGTTAAGGCTATGCACAGTGAGATTTCCCTGCACCACTTTGTGGACGAGCTGACCCTTGGGCTATTACCCATGGCCGTCAGTCGCAAGACTATACTTATCAACCAAATAGATAGAGATTTACGAGTCGGCTCCGACGAAAATATGCTCGCATATGTCCTGTGGAACCTCCTGGACAGAGCAGTCAGCAGCACCCAAAATGAATGTATTCATATCGAGTCGGTAGTCGAAGGCGACACCACCCTCATCCGGGTCAGAAATGCCGGTATCTATTTCTATCGCACCATCTCCAACGGATTCCGCCAGGTACAATACGCCGCCGAAAAGCTGGGCGGCACCATCAGCATCGACTACCATACAGATACGACGACGACCATCGCATTGACACTAAAAGCCGCCTGACCCTCCCCAGCCCGCCACAGGCGGACCGCCGCACCGCCGCCCGACAAAGACGGCCTCAGGCCGTCTGCCACCGAAGGGCGGCCATCAAACAGCGTCCGTGTAATGGCCCCGGATCGAAGATCCGGCCACCTCGAAAAAGCCTGACAAAAAACTCTCCGCCCTCACCCAATAAATCCCATAAAAAAAGGGGACCTTGCGGTCCCCTCGATCCTGAAGGAATACTAACTTAATATCTGCTATTGCTGTAGTTATTGTTCCTGCGCTGGAAAGAACCGCCGGGCTTGCTACCCCTGTCTTCCCTGGGCTTTGCTACAGATACACCGATAGTCCTTCCATCAACAGATGCCCCATCCAGTTCCTGGATAGCTTTTTGGGCAGCTGCGTCATCAGGCATTTCCACAAACGCAAATCCGCGGGATTTGCCGGTAAATTTGTCCATGATAACCTTGGCGGAAGATACCTCGCCATACTCTGCAAAATAATCCTGTAAGTCCTCGTCAGTGACGTTGAAACTTAAGTTCGAAATGTAAATGTTCATAAATTAACTAACTGATTAAAAAATAATTAATGCCAATCTGAGAAAATATAGCAGGGAGTAAAGAAAACTAACGATACCGGAGATGGTTTAGCGGAAGCGATCATTCAATTACTAATGCTGTAAGCTCAAATTTAACTTCACAAAGATACACTATTTACATCAAACCGCCAACGATTTTAACATTCTTTGCTTTCCGTGTAATGTCCGGAAAACGGGTCTCCGATAAACTTAACCCGTTTTCCGGAAAGATCTAATGTCTGCAGGCCTTCGTCGGAGCTGCTTAGATCTTCGTCGGAGAACTTCGTCGGAGTTCCGAGCCCTCACTCCTCCTTGTTCGTACCCTTCGTTCCTCGGGTACTTCGAAAGGTCCTACTCGATCGTAACCTTCGTTACACTCGGTTACCCTCCTCCTCGGTCGGAACCTTCGCTACGCTCGGTTCTGGACGAACGAACCTCCGGTCCGTTTTAGTGTCAACGAAAAAATAACAAAGGCCAGCGACGCCAGCACCATCCCCGTCACACACACTCCCCTCCAGCCCGCCTGCGCCCATACATAGAGCCCGATAAAAGACCCCAGCGCAGTCCCCATGAAACTAACGGTCATATATACCGTATTTAGCCGGTTGCGCGCTCCCGGTATCAACGCATATACCCGGCTTTGATTGGATACATGGATACACTGCATGGCCAGGTCCAGCAGGACAATGCCCGCAACGATCCCCACCACGCTGCTCCGGAATAGATACAGGAGAACAAAGGAAGCGAATAACGAACCCAGCCCATACCCGATGGCGATACGGGGATTACGCTTGTCCGCCGCGCCGCCTACCAGCGGCGCAGCCAACGCCCCCGCCGCGGCAGCCAATCCGAACAGCCCGATAAGATCACTTTTGAAATGAAAGGGCGCACCGGACAAATGCAGCACCATCGTCGTCCAGAACATGCCAAACGTGGCAAAAGCCAACGCATTGATGGACGACGCCTCCCGCAATACAGGCTGCTCCCGGATCAGCGTCCCCAAACTCCGCATCAGCCCCCCGTAAGAACCCGTAAAAGCAGGCATGCTGACAGGAAATGCCTTCCGCATCACCACCAGCATGACAAAGCTGAGACCCGCCGCCACCCAGAACATTCCCCGCCAGCCCAGCCAGGCTCCGATCAGCCCGCTCAACGTACGGGACAGCAGGATCCCGATAAGCAGACCGCTCATAATGCTGCCGATGACCTTCCCTATCCGCTCCGGCGACGCCAGATGCGCCGACATGGGCAGGATCAGCTGCGGAATGATGGAGGTGGCGCCGATAAGCAGACTGGCTATCTCCAGACTCCATAAATTAGGCGACAGCGCAGCAAAAGCCAGCGACAGCACGGCACACCCCGTCAACCAGAGGATCTGCCCCTTCCGCTCGAGCTTGTCACCCAATGGCACAAAGAACAAAAGACCCAGCGCATACCCCGCCTGCGTAAAAAAAGCGACCTTGCCCGCCTCGCTCTCCGCCACCCCAAAACTTTTGCTGATAAGTACGATCAGCGGTTGACAATAATAAATGTTGGCGACGATCAACCCCGTACATACCGCCATAAGTGCAATAAGTCCTTTCGATAATTTCTTTGGTGATCCCATAATGCGTGCAAAGTTACTTTCGCCAGACAACAAACGCCGCACTATAAAAGTTCTTGGCCGGCAGCGGCAGTTCCGGCCTTCGCCGTAGTTTCTTCCTTATCACAGCTTCCCCGCCTTCGCCAAGGTCTCCGCCAGGTCGGTTCCCTGCCTTCGCCCCAGTTTCCCCGGACCTCATCACCGTTTCCCGGACCTCGCCAAAGTTTCCCGTCCCTTGTCACAGTTTCCCGGACCTCGTCACAGTTTCCCGTCCCTCGCCAAAGCTTCCTCCACCCCTTCATCCAATTGTCAAAATATTGTCAAAAAAACAGCTATTTCTACGCCCAAATCCCTAAATTCGAATCTAAAACCAACTACAAGGTCCAAAAAATCACTTCCTTATGCTGTACGGTAAAAAACTGATGGTTGCATCCACGCTCATAGTTCTGATGATAATAGGTATGGCCGCCACCCGCCCCACGGACGAAAAACCCCACCATAAAAACCTGAAGGTCCTCCCCAAAGACATCAGCCATGAAGACCTGGACAAGGTCATGGACAGCTGGAAAACCGCCCTGGGCGTAAAATGTAACTTCTGTCACGCACCTTCCGCCGACAGCAACTCCCATCGCCTGGACTTTGCCAGCGATGCCAAGCCGGAAAAAGACATCGCACGTCATATGTTCAAGATGACAGCCAAGATCAATAAAAAATATTTCAGCTTCAACAAGGACGACCAGGGTAAAGCCATTCCCTCCGT
>DASZWE010000432.1:0-4554 GCA_035546735.1 Puia sp. | reverse complement strand
GTTCCGCCCAGTGAATGCCCAGCATTCGCTCCGGAAATTGTAAACCTTCTTGTAGAATGGAAACAGGGATGGCCGATGTATTGCTGCCGATGACAGCGGTAGGCGAAAGGACAGATTCCAGTTTCGCATAAACGGCCTTTTTCTCCGATACGCTCTCTATGATGGATTCGATGACCACTTCGTGGCCCTTCAAAAGACCCACATCATCCGTAATGGTATGCCTTTCCAACACCATTAAAGGGTTTTCCTGTAACATGCCTTCCTTTTTCAGCTCTTCCAGGTATCCCAGGATTCGCTGACGGGCTTCCTCCGCCTGCCCCATCGTCCTCACCAGGGAGGTGACGGGATGCCCTGCTGCCAGGACACAGGTGGCAATGCTGCTACCCATCAATCCTAATCCCACCGTTCCTATAGGTTGTTTTTTGCTCATGAAGTAGTTTTGGTATATTCCTTACTTTCCGATAACAGCTATCGCATCGATCTCCACCTTGATCCCGTCAGATAGCACGGACTGTACCGTAGTCCTGGCCGGAAGTACACCGGTGAAAAATGATCCATAGGCGGCATTGTATCTTTCAAAATCATTGATATCGCTCAGATGCACCGTACATTTTACAATGTCATTCACCGATCCGCCGGCGGCTTCGACGATGGTACGTATATGTTCCAACGTCAGCAGCGTCTCCTCCTCGATCGTACCCCGTTTTACGGCACCCGTGGACAGGTCCAGCGGCCCCTGCCCGCTGACGAACAATAATCCATTCACCAGGACGCCGGAAGAATAGGCGCCCGTAGACACCATTTTATTGGGATGCCTGATCTCTTTCTTACCCATTGTTGTCGGTTAATTTGTCGAGGAATGGCCATTGAGCAAATGATTCAAGAAAGCTCACCAGGCTCTCGACGGCATATTTGTATAAATGCGCCCCCTTCTCAGCCGTCGCCAGCTGCGGCTCTCCACTGCTGCCATTGCCCGAAATAAAGGCGGTTTGTTTAAAAATAGTTACTCCCCGATAGGGCTCATCATCTTCCCATCCCGTATAGCCATTACTCTTCGGCCGCCTGGCGCGCTCCACTTTCGCTGTATCCACCTTCCCGGGGAACAAATGCAACATCAGGCTTGTCTCGTATTCACAGGCATGGCTCAAGGCCGGGCTCTCCATCGGCGGGTCGCCGGCAAAAGCGCTTCCAGCCAGCTCCCAATACGTAGCCAGCACGATATTGAGGTCCTTGTCATAACGGTGACTCAACAGCGCCAACGCCTGCTTCACGGGTGTTATATTCCCCCCATGACCGTTCAGCAGCACGATCCTCCGGAAGCCTCCCTGCAACAACGAGCTCACAAGGTCGACGATCACCTGCGTATACAGCTCGGGGGAAATGCTGATCGTACCTCCAAAAGACAAATGATGATGACTGGAGCCAAATGACAAAGTAGGACAAAGCATTATCTTCTCCTGCATCTTCTCTTCCGCCCCCATGGCTACCATCGTGACAATATCGGTATCCGTCGAAACAGCCATATGCGGGCCATGCTGCTCGATAGCACCCAGAGGTAATACCACCACCTTGTCCTTCGCCCCTTCCCCTATCGTGACATAATTCTGTGAAGAATACAACATAGTTCCCGAAATTGTCATGTTATAAAATTAGCCGCAATCACCGGACGATATATGTATTTATCCGGCAGTTATGTATACTTTTTCAACACCGCTATTGAGACCCGTTCCTCGCCATTTCCAATGCCTTCATCGTCGTATAATATTTAGCCAGCATACAGCTCAATTCCCACTCGGGCAGCTTCCCGGATTGCACATACCCAAGATACTTTTTCGTCACTTCCGCAAACGTAGCTTCATGGTCAAGGCTGAACCGTTCAGGTATCACCACCCGCCAGCCGTTAACCGTCTTCTCCACCGAAACGCCCGGCCAGCGTCCCTGTAAGGAGGCAACCGCATCCTGCACGGAGCTGTCATATCGCGCGGATGTCGCCAAAGGCTCGATATATAGCACAGGCTTATACCCTTCTTCCTTACCCTGCCGGATGACCAGATTCCCCAACTCGCCCCTCAATACGGAATAATGCGTATCTCCACCTCCCTCCGGCGCCTGGAAATCCCACCGGACAGACACACGGACATGCACGCCCTTCAATGTATAATCCATTTCACCATTGGCATATACATTCAGCAGCGAATCCTTTACATACCCCGATAGGGCGTCCGGATAATGATCCAGCTGCGTCGACAGCCTGAACTGGGAAGGCGTGATGATCGTTGGCCACCGGCGGGCGGACAGCATATCGATGTCCTTCTTATAGTCGAACAGGCTGTCGGGAAAACACTCCCATTGAACAAGATCCACAAGATGCGTGGTCACGTCTACGATCCCCTCGCCTTCCTGCCTGACATCGTAATACCAGGACGGCCGGATCAATGGCTTGCCGCTGACGTATTTAAAGTAGTGATGAACACTCTCCTTTGTCACAGCTGGGTTATCCCTCGAACCTTGTTGCAATCTGCCAAATACCTCCGGCATCCTGGACAGCTCCCGCTGTAGAACAGTAGTGATCTGGTACCGCTCCGTCATGATATCATACAGCACCTTGCCCTTTTTCCCCGCCTGTGCAAACGCTTCCTCCAATACTGGAAAATCTTTCGGCTCGATGATCATCGGCTTGTCGGCAAATACATTGAAACCGCTGTCAACAGCCTCTTTGATATAGCCTATCTTTTTTTGGTTGTTACCCGCAAGGACCACCACATTGCCGGCCTTCTCCCGCATCATGCGCACTAAATAATCATCACCGGCGTACACCACTTCCTTCCACTTCGTGGGACGATCAGGACGGGTATTGTACTTTTCTATCAGCGCCATATGCGCCTGCAGCTCCTGCCCGGCGGGAGCATACACATGCACCACCGTATCGATCTCGGGGTAGCCGGACTTCTGCACCAGCGCAGCATGAAAATGCCCGGGGTCCAGCGTGATCAGCCGTATCGGGAACGCGCGCCTTTCTTTTTTGTCCCCCGTCTGCCCGCATCCCGACAATAACAGCATCGCTCCTAATAGGTATCGCATCATAATAATATTTTAGATCGCTATTCTTTCCGCGCTTTGCACATCCAAAAAAAGTTCCGCATGAGGATGCCGCCGAAGCACAGACGAAGGATAATCTTCGATGATAGGCTGATGCAGGGTATTGAACACGGCCGCAGCTTTTCGCCTGCCAGGCACCATGCAATAGATATACGGGGCCGACATCAATGTGGGAACGGTCAGAGTGATGGCATGGCGTGGCACCTGCCGAAGGTCAGCAAAACACCCGTCATTTACCTGCTGCCGTCTGCAGGCCATATCCAGGGCAACTACCTTCACCGCATGACGGTCGTTGAAATCCGCTACCGGCGGATCATTAAAGGCGATATGCCCGTTCTCCCCGATGCCCATACAGACAATGTCCGGAGGATACTGACGAAGCAGCCCGCCGTATCGCACACACTCATTTTCAGGACTCGCAGCCTGCCCGTCGATAAGATACACAGCGAGCAAAGGCACCCTGTCGAAAAGATGCTCGCGAAGAAAATTCCCGAAACCCTGTATAGCATCTGCCTTCAGCCCGATGTATTCATCCATATGAAAAGCCCGGATGCGTCCCCATTCGACAGACGCTTCCCGCAATGCAGTTAAAAATTCTATTTGGGATGGCGCAGCGGCAAATATGATATTAACATAAGCCTGCTCATCCAGCAGCTCGCCTATTTTTTTGCTGACACGCGCAGCAGCCGCCTCTCCTAATTCTCCACGCGATGGAAAGGTCTTTACGTCTAATCTATCCATGTGCATATACAAGCTCTCCTTTTATAATCGTAGACTGTATCCGTATATCTTCATCAAAAAGTACAATGTCGGCGTCCTTGCCTTGCTCCAGCGAACCCTTGCGGGCGGAAAGACCCAGGATGGCCGCCGGCGTGGAGGATATCATACGGATCACCTCCGGAAGAGGGATATGCGCCTCCTGCACCATGGTGCGCACCAGCCGGTCGGCAGTAGCGACACTCCCCGCAAAAGCGCTCCGGTCCGGCAGCTTGGCCACCCCATCTTCCACAATCACCTCCATTCCGTGTTGAACATTCCCCAATATGCTTTTTCCCTCCGGCATACCCGCGGCACGCATGGCATCCGTGATCAGCGCCGTCCTCCCCGCCCCTTTTATCTTGTACACCAGCTGTAACAATGGCGGCGGCAAATGTCTGCCATCCGCAATGATCTCCACATCCATCCCGTCTATAAGATAGCCCGCCTCCACTACACCCGCATAGCGGAAGCCATCCCGTCGCATCACCGTAGACATGGCCGAGTAAAAATGCGTCGCCAGAGTATAGCCATGCTCGAACCCCTTCACAGCTTCTTCATACAGCGCATCCGTATGCGCCATAGATACCAGGATACCCTTTTCCCTGACAGCATGCGCAAACTCCAACGCCCCCGGCAGCTCGGGGGCGGCGCTCCACCGCCTGATAAGATGGGCCTTCTTCAGGACCTCCCTGTATT
>DASZWE010000431.1:0-4222 GCA_035546735.1 Puia sp. | reverse complement strand
TTCCGTCAATTTTTCGGATCTATCGCGGAGCTATCGTTGCAACCTGATCGATCCGGCCACTATGAACCATCTCTCCGATGCGCTGGGGGTGAGCCGTACGATATTGTTAAGCATCAATAAGACGTGGGCCAATAAAGAGGGCGATTTCTTTGTGGAGAGTCCTATCAATCTGCTGGCGGCGGTGATCTGGTATCTGAGGAAATATAAGAACGGGATCTACTGCACGCTGCCGCATGCGATCGAGCTTTTGCAGACGCCCTATGACAAATTATTTACCGTGCTGAATGCGGAGCCGAGCATACGGACGCTGGTAAATACTTTTATTCAGCTGTATATCAACAAGACGTTCGAGGTGCTGGACAGCCAGATGGCTTCCACCAAGATACCATTGGGTCGGCTGTCGTCGGAGGATATCTATTATGTACTTAGCGGCAATGATATTAGTTTGGACATTAATCATCCCGCTCATCCTATGGTATTTTGCCTGGGCGGCGATCCGGCCCGGCAGGAGGCGCTGGGGCCTTTTCTCTCCTTGTATATAGATCGGATCAACAAGCTGATCAATCAGCCGGGTCGTCCTCCCTGTGCATTGGTGCTGGATGAGTTCGCCACGGTGCGGGCGGCGAGTGTGTTGAACACCGTGTCCGTGGGGCGGAGCCATAATATTTTTTCGTTGCTGGTGGTGCAGGATATTAACCAATTGCGGATGAATTATTCCAGGGCCGAGGCGGATACTGTCCTGAATATGACGGGCAATCTTATATGCGGGCAGGTAGGAGGAGAGACCGCCCGATGGGTTAGCGAGCGGTTCCCGGCTCAAACAGATTATAAGACTACTGTGTCCGTGAACAGTGTGGATACTTCTATCAGCAAATCGGAGCATTCCCATCCTGCTATCTCGCCGGCGACTATTGCCAACCTGTCGTCGGGGGAGTTTGTGGGCATCCTGGCGGATGATCCGGATAAGGAAATGGCGTTAAAGGCCTTTCATGCGAAGATCATCAAGCGGCCGGGTGTGGAGCTTGAAGCAGAGCTGCCGGTGGTGCGGGAAGTGACGCTCGCGATGGTGGAAGAGAACTACCTGCGTATTAAAAGCGAGGTGCTGCAGTTGGTGGACCTGGAGGTGAAGCGGATATTGAGCAGTCCGAAGTTGAAGGGGTATGCTGTCAGGTAGGAAGCGGAAGGGAACAATCCGGCAAATGACTTTTTCGGTGTGCTAAAAAATATTCATGAAATTTGAAATGAAGGACTGCTCATCGACAGGATATTCTTCCGTCCTGCGTCTGAGAGGTATATTTAAACTGCTTACACATTGTCATTTTCTTTCAAAGAAGAAATTAAAATACATAATGTGGAAATTGCCGGCTACTACGACGAGACTATTTCTTCAAGTGCGTAAATATTTTGTAGTACAAGTACGAATAATTAAAAAACTTTCCATTATTTCGTGCTACGGTTAATCGCTTATCTTATTTAGTTACTCCTTATCTATTGATCCCTGGTATTTCACCTACTCTGATTAGTTAGCAGCCACTTCACTACCCTGGAAGTACTTATTTTTTTGCAACTCCTAAACCGGCTTATCATGCTACAACTCCGGGCAGGCAAGCTTTTGCCGCCGAACGACTTGACCTTTTCCTGCGCTATGCAGGGCCTTTCTGAAAGAGACAGCGCTGTCCCTGATCATCGATCTCCCATTTTTATATTCTCACGAAGTTATGCGTTGTTCCGACGACCAGCGCTGGTATAAGTTTCCTTTACCTCCAACAACTAAACTCTAACATATGACCTTTTTACGAAGGATTGTATTCCTTGTAGGACTTATTACTGTCTGTGGCCTTGTGCATTTACAAGCCCAGGTATCGGCCAAATTCAATTTCACGGCAACGGCCGTTTCTGTTTCGGGCTGGACCAATGTGTCGGGTAATCCTGCGGGAGCGGTGTGTTCTGCTACCAGCTCGTCCGGGATCAGCATCAGTTCCGTAGGGACGGCCAACTGGTCAGGCCTGAACGGTAATGCTTCCTTTAACGGGGGCGGCATGACCAATGGCACTTTTTTTCCGGCGGCCGTTATGCAGAATCACTGGTTCCAGTCGGGCAGCTCGACGGGGGCGTACAATGCGGCGGTGCCACAGTTGGTCATCAGCGGATTGAGTATCGACAGTGTGTATACCGTGTCCATGACCGGCAGCTGGGGTGATCAGTATTACAACATGGATCCCACCCGGTATACCGTGATAGGAGCGACGGTATATGGATATGTGGACCTGAACATCCGGTACAATACGGCCAATGGGGCCATCTTTCACAATGTGGCGCCTAATTCCAGCGGACAGATAAAAGTATATGTGAACACTATTTCCACTACGGATATCGCGGGCATCAGCGGGCTGACCATTGTCAGCGGACAGACCAGCGGATCGGCGCCCACCGTGCTGGTGACCAGCCCTTCGACGGGGGTAACGTTACCGGAGGATGCCAATGTCACCATTGCAGCCAATGCATCAGAATCAGGCGGCTCCATATCCCATGTGGAGTTTTACCTGGACACGGTGAAGATAGGCGATGATTCTACGGCGCCCTATAGCATGCCATGGATCGCGTCCGACCCGGGTAGTTACGCGATCAAGGCCAGGGCCATCGATGGATTTGGCAATACCAGTACCTCTACGGTCTATATCAAAGTGGAAAACCTGAACTATTTCTGGTCGACTACGGGCAATATTGCTACGAATGCGGATACTTTCTTCCTGGGTACGGTGGATACGAACCGGCTGGCCATCCGGACCAACAATGTCGAGCGGGTCAGCGTGCTGGGGGATGGGTCAGTGGGAATAGGCACGAAGAGCACGCATGGCTACAAGCTGGCGGTGAACGGCAACGCCATCTTTACGAAGGTGGTGGTGCGGAACTATGCCAACTGGCCGGACTATGTCTTTAAGCGGGATTATACACTGCCGGGGCTGGACTCTTTGGAGCGGTATATCCAGGTGAACCAGCATCTGCCGGGGATCATTTCCGCGGACAAGGCGCGGGATCAGGCCATCGATCTGGCGGAGAACCAGGCGTTGCTGCTGCAAAAGGTCGAAGAGCTGACGCTGTACCTGATCCAGGAGCATAAGAAAGTGGAAGCGTTGACCAAGGAGGTGGAGCGGCTGAAAGGACAGGTCAGGCATACGTCAAAGCACTAACCCTAAACTCTCTTGCCATGTTACGTTGCCGGACTCTCTTTTTATGGATGCTGCTCCTGTTGTCGGGGTACTGTTCTGCCCAGAACCCGCCGGCGGGACCAAGTCCTGATCTGTCTGCGCAGGCCATGCCGGGATTGGACTTACCTGCCCGATTTGTCAACCGGATGCAAAGCAAGATCACCCACCTGGATGATCAGCTGACCCAACAGACGCAAAGATACCTGGAGCGGATGGCGCGACGGGAGGCGAAGCTGCAAAAGAAGCTGTCCAAGGTAGACTCCACGGGGGCCAAATCCTTGTTCGGAGGCAGCGCGCAACAATATGCGTCCTTGTCGCAGAAGCTGGCGGCGGACACGGGAAAGATGCACCTGCACCTCAGCGGAGAGTACCAGGCGTATACGGACTCGTTGCAAGGGATGCTGCAATATTTGCAGGCACATCCGGGGGCGCTCAATACCGCGCAGCTGCAAACCTCCTTAAAGCAACTACAGACCCTACAAAGCAAACTGCAGGATGCGGATCAGATCAAGGCGTATGTAAAGCAACGGAGGCAACAGATCACGCAATACATCCGGGAACATGCCCATCTCGGCGCTGTGCTGGGGAAAGACTACCAGGCCTGGAACCAGGAAGCGTATTACTACGGGCAGCAGGTAAGGGCGTACAAAGAGATGCTGAACGACCCGGACAAGCTGGAAAAGCAGGCGCTGGCGGTACTCGGCAAATTACCCGCCTTCCAGTCGTTTATGCAACGGAACTCGCAGCTGGCCGGGCTGTTCAACCTGCCGGGAGGCAGTCCTTCCGCGCCCCGGGCATTGGCGGGTTTACAGACCCGCGACCAGGTGGCGGGCATGATCGGGCAGCAGGTGTCGGCGGCAGGAGCGGGAGGACTGGGCGCTGTACAAAGCAACATACAATCCGCGCAATCCCAATTCAGTCAATATAAGAACAAGCTGTTGCAAGCCGGAGCGGGCAACAGTAACCAGGACGCGCCGGACTTCCGGCCCAATGCGCAGAAGACAAAGACCTTC
>DASZWE010000430.1:0-6213 GCA_035546735.1 Puia sp. | reverse complement strand
GGCAAAAAGGTCAGCCCCAAAGAAAAAGAATTTATCCTCCATGGCGCCGACGAAGTGGACCTGGTATACAGCGGCCTGGAAGAAACGATGATCGCAGCCACCCGCGAGATCGTGGATGCGTGGAAAGCAAATCCCGATATACCGGACATGCGAACCGCCGCCTATGTAGTGGCGATCAACAAGGTCGGCACATCGTACGCAGAACTGGGCATCTTCCCATAAACAAAAACCCGCGTGATGCGCGGGTCTCCCATAATACAAAAAGAGGCCAGGCGGCCTCTTTTTTTGTTACTTTTTAAGATATAGTCCAATAATCGCCGCTACTTGCGCTATCCAGAAGCCCACCATCCACTTGATCAGGTCCACCTTGTCCTCCTTAATGATCTTGATAAGTTCCATTTTGTCATCCTTCATGTTTTTGATCAGCTCCATCTTATCATCCTTCATGTTCTTGATCAGCTCCATCTTATCATTCTTCCAGGACTGGATCAGCTCCATCTTATCGTTCTTCCAGGATTGGATTAATTCCAGCTTATCATTTTTCCAGGATCGGATCAGCTCCATCTTATCTTCCTTCGTGAGACAGGCGTCCCTCTGCTGATCGATCTTCCCCCGGACTTGCCCGATCTTCCCCTCCACAAACCCCAGAATGATGGCAGCCCGCTCCTCCCCCAGCTTATCTTTGAGTATTTCATAAGCTTTTAACTCCATCACATTCATAGTAGGTTTAATTTTACTCAAAATTACAAACAACCCTTCGGAATATTTTTAAAACTTTTTCATGGATAGTACCCAACGCTTCAGCACCCGTGTAGACAATTATGTTAAATACCGCCCCGGCTATCCGAAAGAAATACTGACCTTTCTGAAAGAAGCCACCGGCTTCTCTCCCGATTGGATAGTCGCAGACATCGGCTCCGGCACTGGCATCTCCACCGCCCTCTTCCTCGACAACGGCAACACCGTATACGCCGTAGAGCCCAATGGCCCCATGCGCAACAAGGCCGAAGAGCTCCTGGGCGGCAATCCCCGCTTCATCAGCATCAACGGCGCCGCGGAAGCCACCACCCTGCTCCCCCTCAGCATCGATCTGATCATCGCCGGTCAGGCCTTCCACTGGTTCGACCCCACTCCCACCAAAAAAGAATTTCATCGCATCCTCCGCCCCGGAAGAAAGATCGCCCTTATGTGGAACGAGCGTCAGGTTGCTTCGGATTTCGAAAAAGCATACGAAGCCCTACTACAGGAATATGGCACGGACTACCTTCAGGTGAAACATTCGAATATCACCCCCGGCGACATCGGGTCCTTCTTTTCCCCCGCCCCCTATCAGCTGATGACAGCGGACAACCGGCAGGATTTCGACTGGGAAAGATTGCAAGGCCGCCTCCTGTCCTCTTCCTATACCCCCACCCAACAGGACAACAGATATAAAAAAATGATCTCCGACCTCAACGACATCTTCAATACCCATCAGCAGAATGGACTCATTCACTTCGACTATCAGACGAAGCTGTACATCGGTTGACAATGCTTATAAGCGCCCCCTCCCAGACAGGCAAAGTGCAGGCATCCACCCCGGCGATGGCAGGTCTACTCCTCATAGCTCGGCAGCGCGCTGATCTCCTCGAAGTCTATCGCTCCCCGGACGAAGGCATGGCACTCCTCCCCGTTGGTGATGACAATGTATTTCACAGGCGTCGCCATGTTATACCGTAACACCTGCCACATCACCCGGCTGTTCAGCTCCTCTTCCATGGCCTTGCATTCGACCAGCATCCAGGGACGGGCGCTGCCGTCGAATACCATGAGATCAAATCGCTTGTTGAGCTCCCCCAGCTTCATATTCCTTTCCACCGCTATGTAAGTAGCCGGATAGCTCTTCACCTGGAGCAGGTATTGTATAAAATTTTGACGGACCCATTCTTCCGGCGTCAGACGAACCCATATTTTCCGCAATTCGTCCCATATCTCCTCTTTCTTTATCTCTGGCTCTCTGATCTTGAAAGAGTAGGTAGGATAGTAGATCTTTATCATGTTGCCGAAACTATTTGTTAAATTTACGGAATGAAAACCAAAGAGGAAATTGTACACAACTGGTTGCCACGTTACACAGGCCAGCCCCTGGAAAACTTCGGCAAATATATATTGCTCACCAACTTCGAGAACTATGTGACCCTCTTCGCGGAATGGCATAAGGTGGAAGTAGTAGGACTGCACAAGCCCATGCAATGCGCCACGGCCGACGACATTACCATCATCAATTTCGGGATGGGAAGCCCCGGCGCCGCCACCATTATGGACCTGCTCACGGCCATCGAGCCAAAAGCCGTTCTCTTTTTGGGAAAATGCGGCGGCCTCAAAAAACGCAACAAGCTGGGCGACCTGATCCTACCCATCGCGGCTATACGCGGTGAAGGTACTTCCAATGACTATTTCCCTCCCGAAGTTCCCGCCCTCCCGGCCTTCGCCCTCCAAAAAGCCATTTCCACCACCATAAGAGAATATGCCGTGGACTATTGGACGGGTACAGTCTATACGACCAACCGGCGGGTATGGGAACACGACGAAGCATTTAAGGAATACCTGCAAAGGATAAGGGCCTACGCCATCGACATGGAGACGGCCACCATCTTCTCCGTCGGATTTTTTAATAAGATCCCCACAGGCGCCCTGCTGCTTGTCAGCGATCAGCCCATGGTGCCGGAAGGAGTCAAAACGGCGGAGAGCGACCTGAAGATCACCTCCCAATATGTAGAAAATCATATCCATATCGGCATCGACAGCCTGAAACAGCTCATCAACAACGGCGTCACGGTAAGACACCTTCGTTTTTAAGCTCGTGCAACGGTGCGGCAACGATTCTTGTCAGGAAAGAAAAACATCATGCACCGGTTTTTTCAGCTGCCGTTTCTCTTCGGCGTTCTCTTCTTCGCCTGCAAGCCATCCAGGATGCATTCATCCGGCCCATACACCGGCAAGGTCCTCGGTGACATATGTTCACAATATACCATACAACTCGTATCAGGAGACATGGATCCCGCCCGTTACCTGAAGACCTGGAAAAATCCATCCACCGACAGCGTCTACCACAATGTGTTCTCTCTAAAGAATTATTGTGATTTCGGCAGGCTGGGCATCCACAGGGGAGAGACATTCCAGTTCACGCTCATACCGGACACCGCCGTCCAGAACTGCGCCGTCTGCCAGATCTATTCACCCACCCCATCCCTCTCGAATTCTATAAAGGTCACTCGATAGAATTAGGTATCTTACGGCTGCATGGCAGCGCTACTATCTATCAGGGACCTTACCATCGACTTTTTCACAGAAGCCGGCACATCGCCGGGTGTGCAGGGTATCAACCTGGATGTCCATCGGGGCGAGATCGTCGCCCTGGTAGGAGAATCCGGCTCGGGAAAATCCATTACCTCCCTTTCCATCCTCCAGCTGCTGCCCATGCCTCCCGCCCGGGTGGGCAGCGGACAAATATTGTTTACCACCCGCGACGGCGCCTCCATCGACCTCCTGCAGCAAAGCCCCCTATCCATGCAGGAAATCCGCGGCAACGAGATAGCCATGATCTTCCAGGAACCCATGACCTCCCTCAACCCGGTGATCACCTGCGGACTTCAGATAACAGAGGCCATACGGGTACACCGCAAGCTGCCCATGGAAGAGGCGCGCAGGGAAGCCATTACCCTGTTCGAAAAAGTGCAGCTCCCCGATCCCGCGGGTATATTCTCCCGATACCCCCATCAGCTCAGCGGCGGACAGAAACAACGCGTAATGATCGCCATGGCCATGAGCAACCGCCCCTCGCTGCTCATCTGCGACGAGCCAACCACGGCATTGGACGTCACCGTACAAAAGACCATCCTGGAGCTCATCCGGTCCTTACAGCAGACGGAGAACATGGGCGTCATCTTTATTACCCACGACCTGGGTGTGGTGGCTGAGATCGCGGACAGGGCCCTGGTATTGTATAAAGGGAATGTGGTGGAAGAAGGCAGCGTGATGCAACTTTTTCACCATCCGCAGCATCCTTATACACAGGGGCTGCTGGAACGCTGGCGGGCGATACAAACCCCGCCTCCCCGATCCCCACTGGCTGAGGACGGCCTGGCCGGTAATATCCTCATGAAAATAAAGGACCTGAAAGTATGGTACCCTTCCCGCAAAAGCTTCCTGGGCAAGCCCCTGGCTTATACAAAGGCAGTGGATGATATCTCCTTCGAGATACAAAAAGGAGAGACGCTGGGACTGGTAGGAGAATCCGGCTGCGGCAAGACGACGCTGGGACGGACCCTGCTCCGGCTGATTGAGCCGACAGAAGGCAGCATCCAGTTTGAAGACAGGGACCTGTCTACCTACACGGCCCATGAGTTGAAAAAGCTAAGGAGCCATATCCAGATCGTCTTCCAGGACCCCTACTCTTCCCTGAACCCGCGCATCCCCATCGGCCCGGCCATCGCCGAAGTGCTAAAGGTGCACGGACGAGGAACTGCCGAAAGGCAGCGGAAAGAGCAGGTCGTGGAATTGCTGGAGAAAGTAAGCCTCTCGGCAGAGCATTACAACAGGTACCCGCATGAGTTCTCCGGCGGCCAAAGACAGCGCATTGTCATCGCACGGGCGCTGGTGCTCCGTCCATCCTTTGTCGTGTGCGACGAGTCCGTATCCGCCCTCGATGTCAGTATACAGGCTCAGGTGCTCAATTTGCTGAACGACCTGAAAAAAGAGCTGGGCTTCACGGTGGTCTTTATCTCGCATGACCTGCAGGTCATCCGCTACATCAGCGACCGCATCCTGGTGATGAACCGGGGACGGATAGAAGAGATTGGAGAGGCCGAAGAAGTGTACAGCCGGCCAAAGTCGGAATACACGAAGAAGCTGCTCGCGGCCGTCCCAAAGACAATGTAACTCCCGACCCTGTCGGAACGTACAAGCATAAACTTCATCTCATGATAAAGAGCTTCTTTAAAATGGCTTGGCGCAGTCTCGTAAAGGACCGCCAGTTCAGCCTGCTCAATCTGGCAGGACTCTCCATAGGACTGACATGCGCCCTCCTCATCTTCTTATGGATCAACACCGAACGCAGCTACGATAAATTCCATAAGAACAATGCCCGCCTGTACCAGGTCATGCAGAACGAACCTTCCGGCGACGGCTCGGTACAAACCTTTCCAAACACCCCCGACCTGCTGGCCGCGACCATGAAACAGGAACTGCCCGAAATACAGGAAGCCGTCATCGCGGTGCCCCCGGACGCCGATGAGAACAGCAGAGGCGTCGTTGCCGTGAACGACGCCCGTATAAAGGCCCATGAGATGTATGTCACTCCCAATTTCTTTGACGTATTTTCCTATAAGCTGCTGGAGGGAAACCCGCACCAGGCGTTGTCGGATAAATCCTATGTGCTCCTGTCCGGCAGCCTGGCAAGGAAACTATTCCATACTACCCGTAACATCATCGGCAGGACGGTTACCTGGGATAGAGGCCTGGGGACCCAGGGATCGGCCAGCATGAATGGCAGCTACACGGTCTCCGGCGTTTTCGCCGACCCGCCCGAAAACTCCTCCCAGCAGTTCGACCTTCTATTCACGCATGCCCTGTACTTCGCCCATATCACACATGACATCAGCTGGTTTAGCAGCAGCCCTCCCACCTATGTGCTGCTAAAGAAAGGGACAAATGTGGCGCAGCTGAATAAAAAGCTGGAGAGCTTTATAAGGAAGAGGTTCCGGCCGGGGACGGACCAGTACAAATGGGCAGGCACATTCTTCCTCCAACCTTACCAGGACACCCACCTGTACAATCATTACGAAAATGGAAAAGTATCAGGCGGCCGGATCGCCTACGTACAGCTGTTTTCCATCATTGCCATCGGCATCCTCATCATAGCCTGCATCAATTTTATGAACCTGTCCACAGCCCGGGCGGCCAAAAGGATAAAAGTAGTCGGTATAAAAAAAGTGATGGGCGCCACACGAGCTGCCCTTATCCTTCAATATCTGGGTGAATCCATGCTGATGACGATAGCATCCCTGATGCTTGCCGCTCTGCTGGCCTCGATGCTGCTGCCATCCTTCGGGAACATAGCAGGTGAGCACATTACCCTGCATCTCACGACAGGCGCCTGGACCACCATTGCCCTTATCACGCTCCTCACCGGCCTGCTGGCAGGAAGCTATCCCGCCCCGCCCTGTATCTCTT
>DASZWE010000429.1:0-3752 GCA_035546735.1 Puia sp. | reverse complement strand
TCTTTCGGATATTGGGAGGTCATTTTTAAGCGCCTCATTTTCAATGTCGAAAATATCGTCATGCAGGAGGCCGCTCAATAATATAACGCCCCCATTCTTCAATTGTTGTTTCATCCGGGGGAGTTCCTTTAGGATAACATTTTTGTTAATATTCGCTAATATAATGTCACACAAGGGCTTATCGGGAATGGTATCCATTTGCTCCACCCGCACCCTCCGGATGTGATTTTCCTTTACATTCTCCCGGGCGTTGTCGATGCTCCACGGGTCATGGTCGATGGCCAGCACCTCTCCCGCTCCCAGCTTTTCGGCTAATATCGACAGCACACCCGTGCCGGCGCCGAAATCCAGGACGCTCTTCCCCTTCAGATCCAGGTGTTGCATGGCTTTTATCATCATATAGGTGGTGGCATGATGCCCGGTGCCAAAGCTCATTTTGGGCGTGATCACCAGCTCGTGCGCCACATGGGTGACAGGTGCATGAAAAGAGGCCCGCACGGCGCAGAAGTCGCCGATGATCACGGGCTGGAAATTTTTTTCCCATTCCTCATTCCAGTTCTTTTCGGGAACACCCTGTTTGGTATAGCCCAACTGCCACCGGGACAGGAGCTCTTCCAGCTCGCCGGCGTTGAATTTTTCCTCCTGCACATAGGCGTCGAGATGGCTGTCTTCCTGCTGAAACCCATCGTACCCAAGATCCTCCAGCCGGGCTATCAGTATCTCCTGGACAGAAATATCAGCGGCGGGTATGGTGATATGAAGATGCATAAACAGACAAATAGAAAAGGTCTGTAGTGGTATCTACAGACCTGGTATTAAAAAAGATAAAAGATTATTGCTGGGTGCCCTGGGGAGCCTGGGGACCGCTGGCTGGCTTACCGGCTGGAGCGTCCGGCTTCGGGATAAGCACCTTACGGCTCAGCTTGAACTTACCCGTCTTCTGGTCCAGGCCGATGAGCTTCACCTTCACGGTGTCGCCTTCTTTCAGCACGCCATCCAGTGTTTCAAGACGCTTGTGACTGACTTCACTGATATGAAGCAGGCCTTGCTTGCCGGGCAGGAATTCCACAAACGCGCCGTATGGCATGACGGACTTCACCTTGGCTTCGTATACGGAGCCGACTTCCGGCTGTGCAACGATACCCTTGATCCAGGCCACGGCCTTGTCCAGACCTTCCTTGGCAGGGCTGAAAATGCTGACCTCTCCAAAATTGCCGACTTCTTCCAGGTTGATGGTAGTACCAGTCTCCCTTTGTATCTCCTGGATGATCTTTCCTTGTGGTCCGATGACAGCGCCGATGAATTCCTTGTCGATAAAGATCTTCACCATTCTCGGAGCATGTGGTTTCACATCGGCTCGCGCTGCGGGCATGCACTCGTACATGGCGTCCAATATATGAAGACGTCCTTTACGGGCCTGTTCCAGCGCTGCGCGCATGGTGTCCATGCTGAGACCGTCGACTTTTATGTCCATCTGTACGCCACAGATGCCTTCACGGGTACCGGTGACCTTGAAGTCCATATCCCCCAGGTGATCCTCATCACCCAGGATATCTGTAAGGATGGCATATTTTCCATCGGAGGGACGGGTGATAAGCCCCATCGCCACGCCGCTGACATGCTTGGGGAACGGAACCCCGGCATCCATCAGGGCGAGGCTGCCCGCGCAAACGGTAGCCATCGACGACGATCCATTGGATTCCAGGATATCACTCACTACACGCACAGTGTAAGGATAATCGCTGCCCGGCATCATCTGCTTCAGGCTGCGCATGGCCAGGTTGCCATGCCCTACTTCCCGGCGGCTTTGTCCTCTCATCATCTTTACTTCGCCGGTGCTGAAGGGAGGGAAATTATAGTGAAGGAAGAATTTCGAATCGAATGATTTGGCAGCGCTCTCTACCAGCAGCTCGTCCAAGGGCGTACCCAGGGTCACCGTGGTAAGTGACTGGGTCTCTCCGCGTGTGAAAAGAGCAGAGCCGTGGGGCGTTGGCAGGGGATCCACTTCCATAGCCAGGGGGCGGACCTGATCCAGCTGACGGCCATCCAGACGGATACGATCGTCCAGGATCATATTCCTCACGACCTCCCATTGCAGGTCGGCAAAATATTTTTTAGCCAGCTTCTTGTCTTCGTCGGCGGCCTCTTCACCCAGGCTGGCGATCAGCTCTTCCTTCAGCAGGTCATAGGCGTCGCTGCGCTCATGCTTGCTGCTGCCGGCGCGGGATATCTGGTAGATACGATCCTTGGCAAAAGCAATTACCTTCTGCTGCAGATCTTCCTTGACAACGGGCTTGGTATAATCCCTCTTCCCGGAGACACCCGCCTTGGCACGCAGCTGTTCCTGCGCCTTGATCTGGATGCGAATGGCGTCATGCGCCAGCTCCAGCGCCTTGACGAGGTCTTCCTCGCTGCACTCGGAAGCTTCTCCTTCCACCATCATGAGGTTCTTATCCGTAGCGGCGATGATAAATTCCATATCCGCCTTTTCCAGCTCCGTACGGCTGGGATTGACCACCAAATTGCCGTCTACACGGCCGATACGAACTTCGCTGATGATCTCCTTGATGGGAATATCGGATACGGCCAGCGCCGCAGAGGCGGCCAGACAGGCCAGGGCGTCGGGCATAACTTCCACATCGCTGGATACAAGGCTGAGCAGCACCTGTACATCACAGAAATAATCTTCGGGGAACAAAGGACGCAACGCGCGGTCGATCAGACGGCTGGTCAGTATCTCATAATCGTTGAGCCTGGCCTCGCGCTTGAAAAAACTACCGGGAATGCGACCGGCAGAAGCAAATTTCTCCTGGTAATCTACAGAAAGAGGAAAAAATTCCTGTCCTTCCTTGGGCTCCTTATTGGCGACAACCGTCGCCAGAATAATACAATTGCCCTGACGCACGGTAACTGCACCATCGGCCTGGCGGGCAAGCTTGCCGGTCTCGATGGAGACCATCCGGCCACCACCTATATCAAATGTTACACTGATGGGTTGTGAAAGCATATAGCTGTTCGTCTTTATGGGATCGGGGCTCACGGGGCGGGACAATTAGCGAGGCCGCGATCCTTGTGTTAAAAAATGAATGAAAATGTCAGTAAATCCTTCACGTATAAAAAAACTATTCCCAACCGTGGGGTCAGTTGGGAATAGTGGTCGTATACATAATGAGATTATTTTCTGAGTCCGAGTTTTTCGATCAATTGACGATAACCCTGGAGGTTCTGTTTGCTCAAATAGGTCAGCAAACGTTTTCTTTTACCCACCAGCTGCATCAGACCGCGATGGGTGGAGAAATCTTTTTTATTGGCTTGCAAATGCTCAGAGATACGGTTGATCCGCTCTGTCAACAACGCAATCTGTCCCTCGATGGAACCGGTATTGGTGGTCTTCCCACCAAAATCTGTAAAGAAACTAGCTTTCTTTTCTTTAGTCAAATAAGGCATCTCTATTTATTTATTATATTGTCCAGATGGACATTTTTGGCCTGCGAAGGTACTGATTATTTTGAGATTCCTGAAAAATCCGCGCTAAAAATCCCCAAAAATATTAATTTGGCGCCTTTTTATGCCTATGGAGGCCCCGCCTTTATGAAAAAGACGATCTATTGTACGGTAACCAATGACCTGACCTACGATCAGCGAATGATCAGGATCTGCACCTCCCTGTCCCGGGCAGGCTATGAGGTGGTATTGGTAGGCCGGAAGGAGCCCTCCTCCCCCCCCCTGCAACGGCAGCCTTTCCGGCAGCA
>DASZWE010000428.1:0-12790 GCA_035546735.1 Puia sp. | reverse complement strand
AAAATATTCGTATTTAGTATATGTATATATTACATTACAATATCCAGTAAGTAACCCTTCAAAGAACTTTTCTTGCGTCCAATCTTTTGAGATTTTTTCGGCTGAGGCTATGCTTCGGTATATTATTCTTTTGCCAAAAATAAACGAGCATGTAAAACATCCGCTATTGTAGCGGCACGATGAAAAAGGTCACCACCCACCCTGGCCATTATCAGTTCTCAAGAAAGTCACAATACCGGACAACCTAATACTAAAAAGTGGGGTGTGTCATTTGCCGAAAGGTAAATGCCGGGCAAATTGTAAGTATGAACTTAAAGCCAATAAAATACAATTATTGCATCAAATATTGTACTATATTTGTACAATTGTATAGATTTATATTACAAATCTAAGCTTTTTTTACAATTATGGCAAAACAAGCAGCGGCCAAAAGAATTGAAAAATTCAGAAGGGATCTCGAACATTTAAAAGAAAAATACAGGAATGATGAGATCGCAAAAAAACTGGGGTCTGGTGCCGGTAACTTAAGTAGTTATGGTTCTGGCAGTAAGAACCCTGGTGAAGGCTTTCTCAATAGATTCTATGCGGTATTTGGAGAAGAGATAAAACAGTTAGGCTATTTTTCGGAACGCTCGCAGAACGATGTGCAACATTCTAAAGTTGATGAGTCGCAATTCAGGTATTCACGCAAAAGCTCCCGCGAGCTGATAGATATGTTGAAATCAAACAATGATTTTCTACGTATAAATTTTGGCAAAATTGTCGAATCCAACCGCGACCTGGCGGAAAGCATTAAGAACATGTCACAAGCTAATCTGATCCTGGCAGAGCTTCTGAACAAGAAAGGGTCTTGATTAGTTTATCTTTATTCGAGCTTCTTATTTTCGGAGGATTTTAGTGTCTTTGCATTCTGCCTGGAAACGATTTGTTTGCCAGTCCTGGATTCTATGTCCTTTCGGGTATTGCCTGCTACATCGCCGCCCTGTTTGGCAACTTTTTTGTTTTCTTCAAAAGTGTCCGGCTTTTTTTCTTTTGAAATTTCGGTTGTTGTTGCCTCTCCCAGCATGTTGAGGACCAATTCGAGGTTGGTCATATTATCCCGGAGATTCTCCTTTTTCAAGCCTTTGTAGTCTTTGTATTCTTTGACTGTCTTTCCGCTCCAGGCCTGGGTGATGATGTCGGTGAGGATGGCAAACTGCTGGCCTTGTTTGACGCCGCGGTTCTCCCATTCGTCGGTGAGGTCTTTCCGGATCTCTATGCTTTTTAGTCGTTGGTTGATCCATTCTTTGCTGTAACCGAGCTTAAGATAGTTTTCCATGGCTCGATCGATGGATCTTTCGGGGTCCTGGGTTTCTTCGATGCGTTCATATCCGACCTTGGCCAGCCATTGTTTGAAGGGTTCGGCTTTGGGGGAGGGACTGGACTGGATCAGTCGGAGTAGCTGCTCGGTGTCGGCGACATCGGTTTCTCTCATTTTTCCGTCTTCCGCCTCCATTTTCAAGTGTCCCAGGAATTGGGACAGTTGACTTCCCTCCTCCTTCAGCTTGGTTTTTAATGCATTCCAATATTTACGGGGCCGGGGACTTTCGGTAAGGACGGCAATGATGTCTACTACCGAGAAATACCATTTCTCCTGCTTCGCGTCCCAGTGGCTGCGGATCTTTTGTGATTCGAATAGTTTTATGTTACTCATAAGATAATTTTTAGTGTCTGTAAAGGTAGAAAATAGTAGCATGCAAAAACTAAAAACTTTAGTACGCCGGACGGTGGCCGGTGCTGATATTTGACTAAATTGCAGCATGGATAAAAGACTTTTTCTATTGGACGCCATGGCGCTGATCTTTCGTGCGTATTATGCCCTCATCAGCAGTCCCCGCATCACCACCAAGGGCCGGAATACGAATGCACAGTTCGGCTTCACCAATGCGCTGATCGACCTGATCAACAATCAGCATCCTTCCCATATGGCGGTGTGTTTCGATACGCACGCCCCTACTGAACGTCATGTGGACTTCGCCGACTATAAGGCCAACCGGCAGGAAGCTCCGGAAGATCTGTTGAGCGCGGTGCCGGATATCAAGGCCATTATCGAGGGGTTCAATATTCCCTGTATGGAGCTGGATGGGTATGAGGCAGACGATGTCATTGGAACATTGAGCAAACAGGCGGCGGCCGCGGGTTATGAGGTATACATGGTGACGCCGGATAAGGATTATGGGCAGCTGGTCACGGAGAAGGTAAAGATCTACAAGCCGGGCTACCAGGGGGGCAGCGTGGAGATATTAGGACCGGCGGAGGTATGCGCCAAATGGAATATCAAGGATGTGTCGCAGGTGATCGACATTCTGGGGTTGATGGGTGATGCGGTGGATAATATTCCCGGTATCAAGGGAGTGGGTGAGAAGACGGCCGCGAAGCTGCTGACGGAATATGGTACGCTGGAAAATGTGGTAGCCAATGCGGATACGATCAAGGGGGCATTGGGTGAAAAGGTCCGGGCGGGCAAAGAGCTGGCGATCATGAGCAAGAAGCTGGCCACTATCATCACGGATGTGCCGGTAGAGTTCCATGAAGAAAATTTCAGGCTGAAAGAGTGGAACAAAGCCGCCTTGAATAACATCTTCACGGAACTGGAGTTCAAGACCATCGGGAAAAGGATCCTGGGTGACAGCTTTAGCCCTGTCGTCGTGCCGGAGGGAGTACAGACAGATCTCTTCGGGAATGTGGTAAAGCCGCCTGCGGGGTCGAAAAAGAGCGCTGCGGTCCTCTCCTCTCCTTCCGTGGACAAGCTGGAAGAAGCCAGCACGAGACTGGAAGCGGCGGTGGAAAAAGGAGAAGAGGGTCCTGGTGAAGGGGTAGAGACAGTGGCTGCGGAGGTGGCTGCGGGAAAGAACATCAGCAATTGCCCGCATACGTATACGGCGGTGGTGGGCGATGACGCCATTGGGGAGCTGGTAAAAAAGCTGCTGTTACAAAAAGAGATCTGTTTCGATACGGAGACCACGGGTCTGGACGCCAACGATGCGGAGCTGGTAGGTATGAGCTTTTCCTGGAAGGCGGGTGAAGCTTATTATGTTCCCTGTCCGGCGGACCAGGAGGAGACAAAGAAGATATTAGCCGCCTTTTCCAACGTGTTCAAGGAGGAGTCCATCACCTGGATCGGGCAGAACCTCAAGTATGACCTGCTGGTGCTGAAGTGGTATGGGGTCGAGCTGAAAGGGCCTGTTTTCGACACGATGCTGGCGCACTATGTCATCGAGCCGGAAGGCAAGCGGGGCATGGATCTGCTCAGCTCCCAATACCTGGGATATGAGCCGGTGCATATCGAAGAGCTCATCGGCAAAAAAGGAAAGACCCAGGGGACGATGCGGGATGTGGAGCTGGAAAAGATAAAAGATTATGCGGCGGAAGATGCGGATATCACGCTGCAGCTGCAGCATTGCTTTCTGCCGCTGCTGAAGAAAAAAGAAGTAGAAAAGGTCTTTTACCAGGTGGAGAACCCGCTGGTAAAGGTGCTCGCGTCCATGGAGTATGAAGGTATCCGGGTGGATATGGATTTCCTCAAGGAATATTCCAAAGAGCTGGACAGAGAGGCAAAAGAGGCGGAGGAAAAGGTTTATGCACAAGCCGGATTGAAGTTCAACCTGGCGTCGCCGAAGCAGCTGGGAGAGGTGCTGTTCGAAAAAATGCAGCTGGACCCCAAGGCAAAGAAGACCAAGACAGGGCAGTACGCCACGGGTGAAGATGTCTTGCTGAAGCTGGCAGCCCGTCACCAGATCGTGGATGATATCCTTGCCTTCCGGGAGCTGACGAAGCTGCGATCAACCTATGTGGATGCGCTGCCGCTGATGGTGAATCGCAAGACGGGCCGGGTGCATACAAGCTATGCACAGGCGGTGGCTGTCACCGGCAGGCTCAGCTCCAACAATCCCAACCTGCAGAATATTCCCATCCGGACGGAACGCGGGCGGGAGATCCGGAAGGCTTTTATCCCCCGTAATGAAGAATACGTGCTGTTGTCGGCCGACTACTCACAGATCGAGCTTCGTATCGTAGCGGCTATCAGCGCTGACCCCAATCTTTGCGCTGCATTCCGGGAAGGAAAGGATATCCATACCGCCACGGCCGCCAAGGTCTTTGGCGTAGAGGAAAAGGATGTCACGAAGGAGATGCGTTACAAGGCGAAAAGCGTCAATTTCGGCATCATCTATGGGCAGGGCGCCTTTGGATTGGCGGACAATCTGGGTATCAGCCGGACGGAAGCAAAAGAGATCATCGACAACTATAAAAAGCAGTTTGCCGGCATACAGCAATACATGGATAAGACAATGAACTTTGCCCGTGAGACAGGCTATGTCGAGACCCTGATGGGCCGTAAAAGATGGCTGAGGGATATCAATTCGGCGAATTTTACCGTCCGGGGGTTTGCGGAACGAAATGCCATCAATTCCCCCATCCAGGGTACAGCAGCCGATATGATCAAGCTGGCCATGATCCGGGTGGATGAAGCCTTCCGTCTGCGGGGGTTCCAATCGAAAATGTTATTACAGGTGCATGACGAACTGGTCTTCGACGCCCATAAGGACGAGGTGGATGAAATTAAACCTATTATTATGCGTTGTATGGAGACGGCGCTGCCCCTGCCCAATGACGTGCCTGTGCTGGCGGAAGTAGGGTCGGGTGTCAACTGGCTGGAGGCGCATTAAAAAATGGGGCCTATTTTTTAACAATTTATTTTTCAGGGCGATAAAACTTTCGGGTGTTAATTCAGTCATACTTAGCAGGGTGATGCCCCTGAGTTTTATCCCGATAGTAAATGAATAAATTAATACATATGAAAAGCATTCGTACTATATTGTTTCCGTTGTTCTGTGCTGTCTTTTTTGGCAGTACTGTCGTTGGACAGGATGCCCAGCAGGACTGGCCGAGGAGTTTTACGACAGACGATGGTACGGTGATCAAGATCTTTCAGCCCCAGCCGGAATCCTTTTCGGACAATGTCCTGAAAAGCCGCTGGGCTATCTCCGTATTGCAGAATGGGAAGTCGGACCCTGTCTTTGGAACTTTCTGGTCGATAGCCAATGTGGAGACGGACCGGGACAACCGCCGGGTGGTAATCCAGTCGGTGAAAGTTCCCAACGTACGATTCCCCGGACAACAGGACGATGAATTCAATAACAGCCTGAAGAGTTCGCTGGAGGCCAATCTGCCGTCAGCCGCAGGCGATCTTTCCCTGGACGAGCTACTGGCGTCCCTGGATCAGAATACCGAACAAAAGAAACTCTCGAAGGATCTGAACACAACGGCGCCGCGGATCATTTACACGGACAGGCCTTCCATACTGGTGCTTATCGACGGTCAGCCCAAGCTGCAGCCAAACAAGGATTGGGGCGTCGATGTCGTCGTCAACTCGCCATTCACCATTGTGAAGAATAATGATGGCGCCTTTTATTTATATGGCGGCAAGCACTGGTATACGGCTCAGGCTGCTACCGGTCCCTACTCACCTGCCGGCAGCGTGCCTTCCAATCTGGAACCCGTGAAGAATGCGGTGGATGCGGCAAACAGCTCCGATGCCGGGTATATGGATTCTACCACTGCGGCACAGGACAACCAGGTGTCGAATATCGTGGTCAGCACATCTCCCGCAGAGCTGATCCAATCCACCGGCCAGCCGAATTGGAGTCCCATCTCAGGAACAGACCTCAGCTATATCAGCAATTCGCCCAACGATATATTCCAGGATCAGAGCACGGGTAGCTATTATGTGTTACTGTCCGGGAGATGGTATACTTCTTCTTCCCTTACCGGAGGATGGCATTATGTGCCTGCCAATGCATTGCCTGCCAATTTTGCCCGGATACCGGAAGGAAGCCCCAAGGATAATGTGCTGGCCAGCGTAGCCGGTACGGAAGCCGCCCGGGAGGCCATCATGGATGCCCAGATCCCGCAGACCGCAAAGGTCGATCGCAGCACTGCCTCTACGGATGTACAGTACAATGGCGATCCTCAATTCGCACCGCTGCAGGGTACGGATATGCAATATGCGACCAATACCTCCAGCTCCGTCGTCAAATATGGCAACAACTATTACACGGTGGACAATGGCGTCTGGTTCGTCGGTCCTTCTCCAAGCGGTCCCTGGCAGGTGGCTACGGACCGTCCTGAAGATGTGGACAGGATCCCACCGAACTCCCCGCTGTACAATATCAAATATGTATATGTCTATGATGTAACGCCTCAGTATGTATATATGGGTTATACGCCGGGGTATCTGAATACCTACATCTATGGTCCTACGGTAGTCTATGGTACGGGTTTTTACTATGATCCCTGGTATGACGGGTTTTATTACCCCCGTCCCTGGAGTTGGGGTTTTGGGGTCTGTTATAATCCCTGGGCCGGATGGAGTCTTGGGTATGGATTTGGTCTGGGATGGTTCCATTTTGGGCTTGGCTTTGGCTACCACAGTTATTGGGGTGGCTGGGCCGGTGGCGGATGGTGGGGACCTCGCGCCTATCGTCCCGCCTATACCTGGAACAGGTACCGTACCTATGGGTACTACGGCCATAATTTCTACCGCAACAGGAATGTATATGCGAATCACTATACTACCAATATTTATCGCAATCGGGGTGGCATTGTAACCCGTAATGTGCAGGGCAGGCCCAGCTATCGTCCCGTATCCAGCCGTCCTGTCGCTACCGGCGGCCGGCCCGGAGGTTCCTTCAATGGCAGCAGCAGGCCCATTACCCAGGGCGGCCGGCCAGGGGGTACGTATAATGGCCGACCCAATGGATTTTCGACCCGGCCCGGCGGAAATAATGTCTATTCAGACAGAAATGGGAATGTCTATCAGCGGAATGCTACCACCAATCAATGGCAACAGCGGCAGTCCAATTCATGGAGGCCTGTACCCAATAACAATCCCAATGTTCGGAATCTGAACCGGGATCAGCAGATGCGGGCGCGTGGCCAGCAGAGCACACAGAATTTTCAAAGGGCGCGCAGCTATAGCGCTCCCTCCCGTCCCCAGAACTTTAGCAGGCCCAGCGGCGGGGGATACAGCCGGCCCAGCGGAGGATCCAGTGCTCCCAGGTCGAGCGGAGGAGGTGGTTCAAGACCTTCCTCTGGTGGCGGGGGCAGCAGGAGAAGAGGATAGACAGCCAAACGAGACTTGGATTCGTCTTGCAAAGGACAGGTACATAGCGATTTAAACAAAAAGCCTCGAATAAGTGTAACTGCTTATCGGGGCTTTTTTAATTTTGGGCCTGCGGCCAGTGCGTCTGTGACGCCCTTTTGTTTTCAGGGCCGGCCTGCCGGTAAAAATAGTCCGTCCCTGAAAACGTCTTATGATGGAGGACTTCGTCGGAGCTGCTTCGACACGCTCCTCCTCGTTCGTAACCTTCGCGCTGCTCGGTTATGGCCAGTGCGTCTGTGACGCCCTTTTTGTTCATTAAGAAAACGTCGTGCTATGTCTCTGACCAATGGAGTTTCGCATCTCTGGCTTCATCAGCCGGCCTTTATACTGGATAATATCAGCGATGTGGTTATTTCCACCGATCTGAACTATGCTATCAAGAGTTGGAACAGGGCTGCCGAGGAGCTGTTCGGGCTCAGCGCCGGCGAGGCGCTGGACAAGCGGATACAGGAGGTGGTGGATTATGATTTTCTTATCGACAGCCGGGAGATGGCCTGGGAAGAGCTTAGGCGGGACGGGAAGTGGAAGGGGGTCATGCTGTTGAAAAGGGATGACCGCGAAGTTTTTCTCGAATGCAGCTCCTCTTGTATCAAAGGGGCGGATGATCAGCTAATGGGGTATGTGTCCATCTACCGGGATATCACGTTGCAGAAGAATCTGGAGAAAATGCTGGTGGAAGAGGAGGTGCGGAAGAAAAGGGAGATCATCAAGGCCATTATGGAGGCGCAGGAAAAAGAGCGTAAGGAGATCTCTTCCGAGCTGCATGATAATGTAAACCAGATCCTGACGACCTGTAAGCTCTTTTTGGAAATAGCCCGGAACAATCCTGCGGATGCGCGATTTATCGACGGCTGCTATCAGAATATCCAGATGGTCATCGAGGAGATCCGGAATATCTCGCACAATCTTACTCCCTATACCTTAAAGGACCTGGGTCTTGCTGCCGCCGTGCATGACATCGTGCAAAACATCAATCAGTCGGGCAAGCTGTCGATACGGCTTCTGTCATTTCAGAACTTGCAGGAGGAAATGATCAGCCCGGACATCAAGCTGGCTATTTTCCGCATCATACAGGAAAAGATAAACAATGTGCTGAAACATGCACAAGCTACGGAGTTGAGCATAAACCTTACCGTCTATGACGAAAGGATACGGGTGGTATTGACCGACAATGGCCGTGGCTTTGATGAAAAGGCTATCAAAAAGGGCATGGGACTGAACAATATTCAAAATCGCGTGGAATATTACAAAGGATCTTTTCTCCTGAAGACGGCCCCGGGAGAGGGTTGTGAATTGAGAATAGAATTACCTTGCAATCAGGAGAGCTTACTATGACGCCCACTTTGTATTACTGTTACGATGCTTATTGCGGATGGTGCTATGGGTTTAGTCCCGTCATCCGGCGGATTTTTGAGGAGTACCGCGGGTCCAATGAAGAGGCATCGGCCGGCGAAGCTCCGGTGAGGCTGGCTTTTGAAGTGTTGTCCGGAGGCATGATACTTCCTCAAAAACCGCAGCCTATCGGGGTGATGGCGCCTTATATACAAAAAGCATATAAGGTCGTCGAGGAACATACGGGTATAAAATTTGGCAAGGACTGGTTATGGCATATTTTCCATCCGGATGAAAGTGACTGGTATCCTTCTTCGGAGAAGCCCGCCATTGCTCTTTGTGTATTCAAGGAGTATTATCCGGATCTGGCCATTCCTTTCGCGGCCGATGTGCAGTACGCTCTTCATGAGGAGGGGCGCGATCTTACGGATGACGAGGCTTATCGTCATCTCCTGGAAAAATATGGGATCGCGGACAAGGAGTTCTATGAGAAGCTTCACAGTCCTGTATACAAGGCAAAAGCGTACGAGGAGTTTGCGCTGGTGAAACAGCTGGGGATCACGGGATTCCCCACCCTGCTGTTACAGGTGAGCGAGTCGCGGCTGTACCTATTGAGCAGGGGCTATACGGGCTATGAGACCCTCCGGAACGCCCTTGAACGGGCGCTCAAGGCTGCCGGACAGGAAGCATCCTGATGGCGGGGCTGTCGAGGTTGCGGCGTTCAGGGCAGAAATTTATTTTGGACCGAAGCTTGCAGGATCTGGAAGGCGAGCTTGATCCGGCGGCCTTTTTCCGGGTGAACCGTAAATACCTTGTTAATATCAATCATATTGACAGGATACGGGCACTAACTAAGGGGAAACTCTCGTTGTCCCTAAGGCGGGAGGCGGGAGAGGAGATAGTGGTGGCGCAGGAAAAGGTGGCAGCATTTAAGGCATGGATGGGGGGTTAGTGTGCGGGAAGCACCTTCTTTAGGGGTAAAAATTTATAGTCAGAATGGCGGTTTCGTATTAACTTGCATCTCCCATAAAATTATCAGCATGGAATATAACAAAGTAATCGCAGTGACCGGTTTGCCGGGATTATACGAGTTGTTAAGCAGCAAGTCCGATGGTGCGATCGTACGTTCGCTGGATGATAAGAGCACCCGTTTCGTATCCAGCCGTATTCACAATTTCTCTCACCTGGAAAGTATCGAAATTTATACGGTACGGGAAAATGTGAACCTGGTGGACGTATTGAAGGCGATGGAGGCAAGCGCTGAGAAGCTGCCCAATGAAAAGGACAATACGGCTGTGCAGGCTTATTTTACCAAGGTGTATCCTGATCTGGACTTCACGCGTGTGTATGCCAGTGACATGAAAAAGATGGTAAAGTGGTTCAGCGTATTAAAGAGCAATGATATCGAGATCAAGCTTTCCGAGCCGGCAGAGGAAGCAGCTGTGGAAGAGGAAGCCGTGGTAGAAGAAAAGGCCCCGGCAAAGCCGAAGAAGGAAAAAGCGGCGCCAGCGGAAGAAAAGGCAGCGGAGAAGGCTCCTGCCAAAAAAGCGGCCAAGAAAGAAGCGGCGGAAGAAAAGGCTCCTGCAAAGAAGGCGGCGGCGAAGAAGGAAGAAGCAGCGCCGAAGGCTCGTTCTGGAAAAGCCGCAAAAGAGGAGGAAGAAAAGCCCAAAAAAGCTGCTCCTAAAAAGGCGGCCAAGAAAAAATAGGATAGATAAAAAACATACGGATAATGTATACAGCGGAATTGGAAAAGCCAAAGCGGCATTTTTTACCGGAAGATTTTGTGTTGACGGATTGGAATGGGCTGGAGCCCTACCTGCGGAATCTGGAAGAGCGGGTATTGGATTCGAGACAGGCATTGGAGAAATGGTTGCATGACCTCAGCGAGCTGGAGGCGGTGTTAAGCGAGGATTCCTGCTGGAGACAGATCCGTATGACATGCGATACGGAAAATAAAGAGTTGGAGGAGGCTTTCCGGTATTTTGTCATGGAGATCCAGCCGCATATACAGCCCTACGCAGACAGGCTGAACCGCAAGCTGGTGGAATGTCCTTATACCGGCGAGCTGGATAAGCGTCAGTTCTTTACCTATATCCGGAGGGTAAAAAAACAGATCGAGCTCTTCCGGGAAAGCAATATACCCTTGCAGGCCGAACTGAGCGTGCTGGCCCAGCAATATGGAATGATTGCGGGAAAGATGACCGTCACCATGGACGGGAAGGAATACACATTGCAACAAGCCGCAAAATTCCTTGAGAACCCGCAACGCGAGGTGCGGGAAGAGGCTTACCGGAAGATACAGGATCGGAGGTTACAGGATAAGGATGCGCTGGGCGATCTGTATAGCCAGTTGATCGGACGCCGCCACCAGGTGGCATTGAATGCGGGTTTTGCGAATTATCGGGATTATAAGTTCGAAGAGCTTGGAAGGTTTGATTATACGAAGGAGGATTGTTTTCAATTTCATGATGCTGTCCGGGAGTATGTATTGCCTTTGGTGAGCCGTATCCACGAGCAGAAGAAAGCAAAGCTGGGAGTCGGGACATTGCGGCCCTGGGATACAGAGGCAGAACCCGCTGGTGTAGCGCCTTTGCGGCCATTCAAGGATGCTGGTGAGCTGATCGCCAAGACCACGGAATGTTTCGATCAGCTAAATCCTTTTTTTGGCGATTGCCTGCGTACGATGAAGTCCATGGGAAGGTTCGACCTGGAGAGCAGGAAGGGAAAAGCTCCTGGCGGTTATAATTGCCCGTTAGCAGAAACCGGCGCGCCATTTATTTTTATGAATGCTGCCGGCCAGATGGGGGACCTGACAACAATGGTTCACGAAGGCGGCCATGCTATTCATTCTTTTTTAGCGCACCCGCTGGAGCTGAGCTCTTTTAAGGAGTATCCAATGGAAATTGCAGAGGTCGCAAGCATGTCGATGGAGCTGTTCAGCATGGATCATTGGGATTTGTTTTTTACTAAAAACGATTTAGCAAGAGCGCGTCGTCATCAGCTGGAGCGTGTTATTACGATATTTCCCTGGATTGCTACTATCGATAAATTCCAGCATTGGGTATACGAAAACCCCGATCACACCCTGGAAGAAAGGAAGGAGAACTGGATGGCCATCTTGCAGGAGTTTTCTTCTCAAGTGATTGACTGGCAAGGGCTAGAGCACTACAGGCCGTATAGCTGGCAACGGCAGCTGCATCTTTTCGAAGTGCCTTTCTACTATATCGAATATGGCATCGCACAGTTAGGCGCCATCGGGTTGTGGAAGCAGTATAAGGAGAACAAAGAGAAAGCTTTAAATAATTACATGGCTGCTCTCAGCCTGGGGGGCACCCGTACGCTACCGGAATTATACGATGCCGCGGGGCTTCGGTTTAACTTTTCCAAAGAGCACATTAAACAACTGATGGAATTTGTCAGCGCTGAATTGGAGCAGAATTGATCCGGCATTGGCCCCAAAAAATTTTTTCAAAATACCCGGAAAGTAGTACTTATACCTATTGTTCGTATGCTTTTTTCCGGCTATATTTGCAATAGACTACTAGATATGTCGGGTGACGCAAGTCACTTTCTCAATAAAGAAGCTACTAATCAGAGCCTTAACCAAAAGTCCCGGTGTTTCTACATCGGGGCTTTCGCTTTATAGACCTTGATGTGCTGAAAGTCGCCAGGGGCGGGAAGTCTGGCTCATCGTCCGCAAGCGGAGGCAGGCTTAGCTATCGATGTTGCAACTTTTACAAACACCGCTGACAAGCATTTCCACCTGCTCGGCGACAAATCCTTTTGGAAGTTTAATGGTAGGAACAGACACGCCTTCGAGACACATGGTGTTACCACAGGCGCTGCAAACAAAATGAACGTGGTCGTCATGGTGATGTCCTTCGGAGCAGTTGTCCCTGCACAACGCATAACGTATAGAATTATCCGAAGTGGGAATACTGTGTATCATTCCTTTTTCGAGAAAGGCCTGCAGCGTGCGATAGATCGTGACACGGTCGAATTTTTCTCCCGCGCGTTTTTCAATATCACTGTGCGCTAATGCGCCATCCTGTTGGAGGAACAGTTCCAGGATCTTCTTTCTCCCGCTGGTAACGCTTAGCTGATTGCGTTTGAGTATATCTTCTATTTTGCGATCCATGAGATTAACCGGGGTTGTTATTGAATAAACCGTTTGCAAATCGTGGCGTAGCGGAAGCAGGTTCCTTTAGCAGCGTCTGTATATCTTTCTCCAATTCGGCCAGCTCATCTTTTTTAAGG
>DASZWE010000427.1:0-7966 GCA_035546735.1 Puia sp. | reverse complement strand
ATGTCCTGCATGGAGCCTACCATGCGGATGAGACGGCCATCCTTCCCAAAGACAAGGAAGCCTTTATCGGATATCAACGCATAGCGGCCATCAGCCTTTTTAAAACGATATTCCTCCAGCCAGAGACCTTGATCTTTCCGGCGTATGAACCGATCAATGTTCTTCAGTACCCTGGCCCTGTCGTCGGGATGGACATGCATTTCCCAGAATTTACGGGTACGTGCCTTGGGCGCGGGCTTATAGCCAAAAAGATGGTAAAACCCTTCCCCCCAGAAATAAAGCCCTGTATGCAGGTCCCTGTCCCAGATGGCGTCATTGGTCGCCTTGGTCGCCAGCATATAACGTTCATTGCTGATGCTGAGCTCCTCTTCCGCCCGCTTGCTTTCAATAATGGTGGTTACGAGGCTGGCAGCTCTTTCCACAATGTCCAGCTCGAGAGGAGTGGGTGACTTGGCGGCCGTATAATATACGGCAAAGGCGGCCATTACCTCTCCCCCCGCGTTGACGACGGGAAAGGACCAGCAGGCGCGAAGACCAAACTTCAGCGCGAGATCGCGGGCGCGCATCCAGAGTGGATCTGTCTCAATATCGGAAACGATCACTTTCCCTTTTCGGTACATAGCAGTACCACAGTTGCCTGCTTCAGGGCCGATGGGCAAGCCATCGATGGCATATGCATAAATAGCGGGCAGGCCAGGCGCCGAAAGATGACGTACACTAATGCCGTCCTTATCAAGCGTCAGCACCGAACAATACATGCCAGGGAATATCTTTTCAATGCCTTTGAGAAAGTTATTGAGTATGGTCTTTAACGATGTCTTCTTATTGGAGTTCTGCTCAAGCACTTTTTTTTCCAGCGCCAGCATGGCCTCCTGCTTTTTACGGATAGTGACATCCTTGAAATAAGCGAACAACCCCTGCTCAGAGGGATATACGCTCATTTCCAGCCAGCGGTCGGAGCGATCATTGTATTGTTCCAATGTCACTGTCATTTTCTTTTTGAAGGCCTTTTGAAAGGACTGATATGTATCTGTGTCCACCAGCTCGGGCAATTTTTCCCGAATGGCTTGTCCTACCATTTCCGTTGCTGAGAGGCGAGTGATCCTTTCTGCCTCATGATTCCAGAGAGTAACCCTGAAGTTCCTATCCAGTACAAAAAAACCATCTGTAATACTGTCGAGGATATTCGTTATCTGTTCCGAGTACGCACGTAACTGCGCTTCTGCCAGCTGACGTTCCTGTTGCGCCAGTTTGTTTTCTGTAATATCCTTATTGACCACCATGATCCCGGTGATCTTTTCCTGGTCATCCCTTATATACCGAATAGAGCTAATAAGATACGATTTTTTTCCTGTAGTTGAAACATTGATCGTTTCTCCATCCCAAAAACCTTTTTCCTGGAAGGACCTTTCCACTTCCTCTCCCGTGGTCTCGGAAAATTCGTATCGGATCAATGCCCGAAAGGGCTGTCCAATAGCCTGCCCGACAGGAATGCCATAAAACTTTTCAGCAGCCTTATTCCAATAGATGATAGTGTCCTGCAAGTCAGTAGCTACAATGATGTCAGAGACGTATTTATCAAGCCCGGCCTGGATATCAATCTGTCCGGCAGATGACAACGCCCCTGGACCCTGCTCCATCGTGTCTTTGGGGGCGTATGGACCTTTTGTAGGCACGGATCAAATTACTAAAGAAGGATGTATGGAAGGCTTACAAAGATGGGATTTCCACCAGTACTAAGGGTTAATACCTAAGTTAATTGCCTGCTGTTGAAGCGACTCCCTGCCATTTGGATAAGTTGCTGCATCCCTTGTACTCGCCGTCAATCATTACATACATAGTGGGAATCTTAGCGGCAAACCATTTTTCCAGCACGCCGGATTTTTTTTCGTCGAGCGCTCGTTGCGCAATCCTGTTATAGTCGTCCTTGAGATTTTCGATATGCGGTTCGGACTTGGACAGCATATATACGATCCGGACACCTGTTTTACCTCTTTCGTCTGTGAAGACAGTAGGCTTGGAATACTGGCCAGGTTTGAGATTAGAATTCTTGAGTAAAAGAACGAGGTCTTTATCCATGTCAGCGATGGTCAAAAAAGTAGTTCCGTCCTTGCCCATGATCTGACCAGCGGTGCTCTTGAGGTTCTCATCGGGAATGTATTGGGGAGTCTCATTGCTAAGACGGGCGAGGGCCTCTCCAAACCCCATGGTCCCTGCAGTGAGCAGATTGCGAACAGAATCCAATATAGTGGTAACGCCGTCAATCTCAGGTTGTGTGACAGGAGGTATCCTCAGGATATGTCTTACAATAGCCTCATCGCCGTTACGGCTGACCATTTGGATGATGTGATAGCCGAACTTGCTCTTGATGACGGGCGATATCTGTCCTTCCTTCAGCCGGAATGCTGTGGAGAAGAATACAGGGTCCCACATCTTGCTATCTGCGCGGCTCAACTGGATCTCTCCGCCATGGTCCTTACTGCCGGGATCCTGGGAATAAATGGGTACCAGCGATTCGAATTTTTTCTGGCCGCTTTCCACCTGTCGCTTGAGATCATTCAATTCATCGATGGTCAGCTTTTCGATGTCCCGGCTGGGCTTTGGATACAGTACGATCTGGTTCAGCTGCATCTCGGATTCGTAAAATCGGAGGTTACCCTTCTTGATCTTTTCAAAATATTCTTTTACTTCCTGTGGAGTAATGGTCACGTCGGCCACGATCTTCTGGCGCATGGCCTGTGCAAGGCGTTGCTCGCGGATCGGACCCATGAAATCCTGTTTGGCCTGGTATACCGTACGCTGGGCAATCTGCTCGAACGCATCCTTTCCACCATAGAGGTTGATAAAGTAACGGATACGTTGATCCACTTCAGCCTCTACTTCTTCGTCGCTGACAGGCAGGGAGTCTTTTTCGGCCTGCAATACGAGCGCTTTTTGTATAAGCATCCCATCCAGTATGGAACATTCGTCCACTCCTTTCAGATCGGTGGTTCCTGAATTACGTTGCATATCCTGGATGGCGATGGCCAGCTCCGACTTTAGAATGATCTTATCCCCGACAATACCAACGATCTTGTCGGCTGTCACTTTCTGTTGCTGGGCAAAGCCTGCAGAAGATAGAATGAGAAGGACGGGTAAGAGGATAGAACTTTTATTCATACATAGTGCATTAAGGCACCTCCAAAATTAATGTTAAATGCCCTGGTATAGGGGCATTTAACAAAAAATTACAGTGTTCTTTTAACTTCTTCTTCCTCGTAGGCTTCTACAATGTCGCCCACGCGTATATCGTTGTAATTGCGGATAGTCAAACCACATTCCATACTGGACGCCACTTCCTTCACGTCGTCCTTGAAACGCTTGAGGGATGCCAACTCGGCTGTTGCACCTTCCCCGACAGGATAGATCACGATGCCATCGCGAACCAAACGTATTTTTGAGTTTCGATAGATCTTCCCATCGAGGACATAGCAGCCCGCCACTGTCGCCTTGTCGAATTTGAAGACGTTGCGAACTTCCACATTGGCCACGATCTTCTCCTGTATCTTCGGCTCAAGCATACCTTCCATGGCGCTCTTGACTTCTTCGATGGCATTGTAGATGATAGAGTAGGTCTTGATCTCCACCCCTTCGTTCTCCGCCAGCTTGGATGCCTGTGAGGAAGGACGGACGTTGAAGCCTACGATGACAGCGTCGGAAGCTGTCGCCAGGAGCACATCGCTCTCGGTGATGGCGCCTACCGCTTTGTGTACCACGCGCACGGCGATCTCATCCGTAGATAATTTCTGCAGCGAGTCACTGAGGGCTTCCACAGAACCATCCACGTCACCCTTTATAATGAGGTTGAGCTCTTTAAAGTTACCCAGTGCCAAACGGCGTCCGATCTCATCCAGGGTGATATGTTTCTTCGTACGGATACCCTGTTCACGAAGGATCTGGGCTCGTTTGTTGGCTATTTCCTTTGCTTCACTCTCGTCTTCATATACCTTGAATTTCTCACCGGCCTGGGGTGCTCCGTTCAGACCCAGTAACAGCACAGGCGTAGAAGGCGGCGCATCGTCGACCCGCTTGTTCCTTTCATTGAACATGGCTTTTACGCGACCGAAGTATTGACCGGAAACAACCAAGTCACCTACATGGAGGGTTCCTGTTTGTACCAGCACAGTAGCGACATATCCGCGCCCCTTGTCGAGGGAGGCTTCAATAACACTGCCGGAGGACTCCCGGTCGGGATTGGCTTTCAGATCCAGCAATTCGGCCTCTAAAAGAATCTTTTCCAGCAGAAGGTCTACGTTGAGTCCCTTTTTGGCAGAGATTTCCTGGGACTGGTATTTACCCCCCCAGTCTTCCACCAGTAGGTTCATACCAGCCAGCTGTTCCTTGATTTTTTCGGGGTTGGCCCCGTCCTTATCGATCTTATTGATAGCAAATACCATGGGCAGGCCGGCAGCCTGGGCATGTGAGATAGCTTCTTTTGTCTGGGGCATGACGGCGTCATCAGCTGCCACTACGATGACAGCCACGTCAGCCGCTTTGGCCCCACGTGCACGCATAGCGGTGAAGGCTTCGTGACCCGGCGTATCCAAAAACGTGATCTTCTTACCCGCTGCAGTCGTCACCTGGTAGGCGCCGATGTGCTGGGTAATACCACCGGCCTCACCGGCCACCACGTTGGCGCTACGTATATAGTCGAGCAGAGAGGTCTTACCATGGTCGACGTGACCCATGATAGTAACCACCGGCGAGCGGGACACCATATCTTCGGGATCGTCCTCTTCTTCCTCCTCCTCCATTTCTGCTGCGTCATCTATTCCTATGAATTCCACCTGATAGCCAAACTCTCCAGCCACCAGCTCGATCACATCTGCCTCGAGACGCTGGTTGATGGACACCATCATACCCAAGCTCATACACTTGCTGATGACATCGGCATAGCTAACATCCATAAGGTTGGCGAGCTCGCTGACACTGATGAACTCTGTAACCTGGAGCTTGTTATCCATCATCTCGTCGCCACCAGTCTGTTCAGCCATTTCCTCACGCTTGGCACGACGGTATTTGGCTTTAAGGCTTTTCCCACGGCCACCGGCTCCTGCCAGCTTGGCCTGGGTCTGGCGTATCTTTTCCTGTATCTCTTTTTTGTCTATTTCCTTTACTTCACGTGGTGCGTGACGTGGGTCGGGCCGGCGATTGCCTCCGCCTGCCTGACCACCAGCATTGTTGCGACCACCGGGATTGCGCTGGATGGGTATTCGCGCTTGTCCGGGAGCACGCTGATGACCACCGCCACCTCCGTGTCCACCATGGCCATGTCCGCCTCCCTGACCTTGTCCACCCCCCTGATTGCCTCCTTGTTGAGGAGGTCTCCCACCGTCTTTCTTTTCGATAGGTATCCTTTTTCTCTTCCTCTTTTCTTCGGAAGGTGGTTTGGGCCGGGTGTCGCTGTTGACGGGTAGTTCGATCTTACCCAATATTTTCGGACCTTCCAGCTTTTCAGCCTTGATATTTTCAATGACGGGAGGGACTTCCGGCTCTTCGCTGGGCGTTGCCAGTTCGGACACCGGTTCAGGCGCTTGCACGTTATCCGCAGCACTCTTCTCTGCCGTGACAGGAGGCTGGGCCGCCTCTTTCCCTTCTTCTTTTTTGGATTCCTTTTCCTTTGGCGCCTCCTTTTCTTCTACAGGCGGATGCGCGGGAGCCTCTTTTACCTCCTGAGGAGCAGGTTCGGGCTCTGTCTTTTTGCCCGCCTTTTTAGGCCGGGTAGAGGAATCTATGCTCGAAAGGTCGATCTTGTCCACTATTTTAGGCCCTTCGATCTCAGGCGCTTCGATCTTGGTGATCTCTGCTTCGGCGGCCGCGGATTTCTGACGCGCCGGCTCTTCGTGCTTCTCTTCCACCACGGGTAGCGGAGCTACAACAGGCGCTGGCTGCACAGGAGCCTCTTCCTTGACGGGCTTTTTGACAAAGTCCTTTTTCTCTTTAAAAAGAACGTTCTCTTCTTCTTTCTTCTTTTTGGCTTCCAGGCTTCCCTTGGGCAGATCAATCTGGTCGCTCTTGATCTTGGCGACCTTATCCCCTTGAAACTCCTGCTGCAGGCTACGGTACATGTCGTCCGTAAGCTTAGCATTAGGCTTCAGATCGTCTCTGCTAAAACCTTTGCCTACCAGGAATTCTACGAGGGTGTCTTTCCCAATGTTGAACTCCTTGGCTGCGGCCATTAAACGTAATGTGGTTGTTTCTGCCATATTTATCTCCCTGAAACCCTTCTAAGTTTATGAGTTTCAGATTGTCCCAATTTTATAAAAACTTCTAATAATATGTATTGTCACTCTATTTCGGTCCTCAAATGTCCTGCAAAATAGACAATATACCAGATAAACTCGCTGTTTTTCACGGCTTTTAGATGCTGGGGCAGGGAGAAGCCGGGCGACACGCAATTCGCCCGGGATGAACGGGTTATTCCAATGGATTACCCTTTTTCAAATTCTTCCTTTAGGACCCTTCTTACGTCATCGATGGTCTGTTTCTCAAGGTCAGTCCTTCTTTCCAACTCTTCAGCCGTCAGATCGAGCACGCTGCGGGCGGTATCGCAACCGATGCGTTTAAGCTCGTCGATGACCCAGGTTTCTATCTCATCGCTAAATTCTTCAAGGTCGATATCAAATTCCTCCGGTTCTCCTTCATTATCACGGAATACGTCGATGGTATATCCTGTCAGATCCTGGGCCAGCTTGATATTAACCCCCTTGCGACCGATGGCCAGGGATACCTGGTCCGGTTTAAGATAGACATTTGCATGCTGCTTTTCGCTGTCCAGTTCCATATTGGTAATTTTGGACGGGGTTAAAGAGCGCTGGATCAGGAGCTGAACGTTGTTAGTCCAGTTGATCACGTCTATATTTTCGTTCTTCAGCTCGCGGACAATGCCATGGATGCGGCTTCCTTTCATACCTACGCAGGCGCCTACAGGGTCGATACGGTCGTCGTAGGACTCTACAGCCACCTTAGCCCTTTCACCCGGCTCGCGAACTATCTTTTTGATAACAATGAGTCCGTCAAATATCTCGGGAACCTCAATTTCCAATAATTTGGCCAGGAAGTCGGGGCTGGTCCTGGATAGGATAATTACGGGGGTATTGTTCTTCAACTCCACTTTTTTCACTACGGCACGGATATTTTCCCCCTTTTTGAAATAATCCTGTGGTATCTGCTCGGATTTGGGAAGGATCAGCTCACTACCTTCTTCGTCGAGGAGTAATATTTCTTTTTTCCAAACCTGGTATACTTCCGCACTGACAATCTCTCCCACCCTTTCGTTGTATTTCTTTACCAGCACGTTCTTTTTTAAATCGCCGATACGGCTTGCCAGGGTCTGTTTGGCGGCGAGGATAGCACGGCGGCCGAAGTCCAGGATCTCCACCTCTTCATACAGCTCTTCCCCTACTTCATAGTCGGGCTCAATTTTCCTTGCATCGGAATATGCGATCTCCGCCAGCGGATCATTGACCTCACCATCTTCCACGATAGTGCGCCGGCGCATGATCTCCAGGTCGCCTTTTTCCGCGTTCACAATCACGTCAAAATTATCGTCGCTGCCATATTTCTTGCGCAGCAATGTTTTGAACACATCTTCAACCACTTTCATCATGGTTGGCCGATCGATATTCTCGGCCTCTTTGAAGTCTTGGAACGCCTCGATCAAGTTTATACTGGCCATAACGCTGAAATTTTTGGATCCTTCGCGAGGCGTGGTAACGCCGAGCGGAGGGGTCCTGTTAAAAGACTACTTGAATTTTTGTTGTTTTTATGTTATCGAATAAGAAAGTGTGGTTTATCACCTCTTTCTTCTTGTTCTTTCCTTTTGTCTCTTCGATAATGACACCATCCTCCGTCACTTCCAGCAGACGCCCACCTTTTTTAGATCCGAGCCGTCCTGCAGGATCAACCGTCAGGGGCCACTAAGCTA
>DASZWE010000426.1:0-9712 GCA_035546735.1 Puia sp. | reverse complement strand
AACCAATCCGTACAACAGGTAAGGACCCTGCTTAAAGTTCGCCGATGAAGCGTATTGTTCACATATTATTATTGATCCTGCTGTCTGCGTCTGCCTTTGCCCAGACAACACGGGACACCATCAACTATACCTCCACCTGTGCAGGCGCTGCTATCAGCTTTGGATCCCCTGTCTTTGACAGCATTTTCTTCCCCAGCTCTGTAAAATGGCATTTCGGCGACCCTTCGTCGGGCTATTATGACAGCTCCACCGCCAAACAGCCACGCCATCTCTACGCTGCCACAGGCACCTATACTATTACCCTCACGGTAGTGAACAATGGCACGGACACCATCATGATTCAAAAGGCGCTTACCATCGTCACTCCCATGGCTTACAGCTTCGGCCCCGATATCTTTCTCTGCGCCGGGCAGGACACCACGCTGACGGCTCCCAACGTCCCGGGGGCAGCCTATCTTTGGAATGACGACAGCGCTACTGCCACGCCTGCCTTACACGTTACAAAGACCGGTGTCTATACGGTGAGCATCAACGGATGCGGCGTCGCCGACAGCATCGGCGTATTCCTCAGCGATACACCCCGGCTCGATCTTGGGAAAGATCATGTCATGTGCGACAGCGCCAACCTCATGCTCAATGCCGCGGCGCAGAATGGACAGTACACCTGGATATTGGATGGAGCCACCCTCCCTTTTACAGGCGATCAGCTTATCACGCACTATCCTGGAGGAACCTATGAAGCGATTGTCAACGTACCGGGTTGTGGTACTTATAGGGATACTGTCACTATTACCTATGCCTCTCCCATAGAGCCATCCTTTAGTCTCGGACCCGATACACTGCTTTGTCCAAAAGAGATCTATACGCTCACGGCACGACTCTCAGGTGCCACAGCTTACGACTGGAGCACCAGCAGCAGAGACAGCAGCATTCGTATATCCACACCAGGGACATACTGGGCATTCGTCACCTATCAGGGGAAATGCCAGGTTGTCGACACCGTATTGGTCAGCTACCGGGGGGACAGACCCCTGGATTTTCATGACACCGCCATCTGCAAAGGATCCACGCTTACCCTCAACGCCGACTTTGGGGTAGGGCAATATAAATGGGAAGCCATTCCTCCACAGCGGGACGACCAGAACCAGACGGGGCAGGCCACTTATTTCGTATACCGCCCCGGCACCTATGCCGTTACAGCCATGGTAGGGCAATGCGTCTATAAGGACACGCTCACCGTAAGCTTTGACGACAGCCTGCGGGTATCCATGATCAAAGACACCACGCTTTGCAATGGGGAGGATTTCTGGTTGCAGCCCACGGGTAACGCCAATACCTACGCCTGGCAGGACAGCTCCTATACATCCCGTTATAAAGCAGAGCAGAGCGGTATCTATACCGTCGTGGCTACCAACGGCTGTGGCAAGGACACGCTTCAAGCGACAGTTAACCTGGCGGCGTGTACCTGCCAGCTCTTATTGCCCAATGCATTCACGCCGGATGGAGATGGACACAATGATATCTTCCGTCCCCTCCATGTCTGTGAGATGTCGGACTTCCAGATGGCTGTCTACGATCGCTGGGGCGAGCTGGTCTTCCGGAGCGCCAACCCCGAGCTGGGCTGGGATGGCACTTTTGGCGGCAAAAAAGTTTCACCAGGCAGCTTTATATGGATGGTCCGTTACTTCAATACGCTGACCAAACAGCCCGTCTTCAGGAAAGGGACGGTACTGGTCATACGATGACATCCATGGATTAGTCCAAAAAGAGGTATATTTCCGGCATCATGCGCAAAACAGTCCTGTTACTCATCTTTATTGCCATCGCCCTGACAGATCTTTGCAACGCCCAGCAGCGGCAGCCCCGGCAGGAGGTCGATTATGTCAATACCATCATCGGTACTCCCTATGCAGGCTTCGCCGAAGGCCTCGAAGGCGGCGGCACCATACCTGCCGTAGGCCTGCCCTATGCTATGACGAATTTTCTGCCGCAGACAGGCGAAAGCAAGATGGGAAGGACCTCGTACGTCTATGAAGACAGGACGGTCATGGGTTTTCTCGCCTCTCATCAGCCGACAGTCTGGATGGGCGACTATGGATATGTCTCCGTTATGCCCCAGGTGGGTGCATTGAAGACCTTGCCCCATGACAGGGCGCTGCCGTTCGACCATACGGATGAAGTGACAAAGCCGTACTATTATTCCGTTGTGCTGAATGCCGGCGGTCAGCAAAAGATCAGGGCGGAGATTGCCGCGGCGTCGAGGGCAGCCATCTTCCGGTTCACCTTCCCGGCGGCTGAAAAAGCACATCTGATCATACAAGGCATCAACCTGGATCCGGCACTCGCGGACGAGTCGAATGATATTGCAGCAAGGATCATAAAGCTGAAAGGATATGTAAGGGTCGATAAAGATAAAAATGAGATCACGGGTTACAATCCTGACAGGGTGTCCGCGCAGCTGGGTCCCGACCTGCCTGCCTTCAAAGGTTATTTTGTTATTCAGTTCGATAAGCCCATCTCATCCTTCGGTACCTGGAACAACAATACGGTGACACCTGGCTCCGTAGAGCAGTATGGGACCAGGATGGGCGCGTATGTCGACTTTGCCACAAGGGCAGGGGAGAAGGTACAGGTACGTATCTCGACATCTTTTATCAGTCTGGAACAGGCCAGGGCTAATCTTGAAAAAGAAGTGCCCGGATGGAATTTCGACCGGCTCGTCACGTCGACACGCGACACCTGGCAGCGGGAGCTGAGTCATATAAAGCTGGACGGGGTTTCGGAAGAGAAAAAGACCATTTTTTATACGGCGATGTTCCATACCATGCAGTTCCCGCGCGAACTATCGGAATATGGGAAATATTACAGCGCCTTTGACGACAAGGTACATGAAGGTGTTTCTTATACTGATTTTTCTCTCTGGGACACCTACAGAGCGCTGCATCCTTTGTTGATCTTCACACAGCCTGACAGGGTCAACGATATGATCCGGGCATTGCTGCAGATGTACGAACAGGGAGGGCGGCTGCCCATGTGGCCCAATCCTGCGGAAACAAATATCATGATCAGCACGCACGCCGATGCGGTGATCGCAGACGCCTATATCAAGGGCTTTAGAAAATACAATGTCGATACGGCGTATGCTGCGTTGCTGAAGGATGCCACCGTGCCACCGGATAACGATACCGTGCTGCCCTATGCAGACAGGGACCGATGGACCGGCTTTGAAGCGCGGGCCGGACTCACGGCATTTAACACTATAGGATATGTGCCGTTTGGCCGTACGGCAGAGTCCGTATCTCGTACCATCGAGTATGCCTCCGACGACTATTCCGTGGCACAGATGGCGCGGGCGCTGGGCAGGATGGATGACTATAGGCAGCTGCTGGCCTGGAGTAAAAATTACAGGAATTTGTATGATCCCGTTTCGGGATTCTTTATTCCTAAACGGGCGGATGGCTCCTTTCTTCAATTCAATCCGAAGGACAAGCTGGGCCGGCAGGACGGGTTTACAGAAGGGGATCAGTGGACCTATCTTTTTGGCGCCATGCAGGATATCCCGGGCATGATCAGGCTGATGGGAGGTAACGAGCGGTTTGCGGCACGGCTGGACGAGAACTTCGAGGGAATGCATTATCATCATGACAACGAGCCGGGACATCATTATATCTATCTTTATGACTATTGCGGGCAACCCTGGAAGACACAGGAACTGGTGCGGAAGCACACCACTTTCAATTATCGCGCGCGTCCCCTCGGTATCAACGGTAACGAGGACTGCGGTCAGATGGCTGCCTGGTATATTTTTGGGGTGATGGGCTTTTACCCGGTGACGCCCGCCTCGGGTGAGTACGCCATCGGCGCTCCCCAGTTCCCGAAGCTGACCTTGCATTACAATGTCAATGGCCGGGCCAGAACGCTGACCATTATCGCCAACCATCTGTCCGAACAGAATAAATATGTTCAGCAGGTGACGCTCGACGGCCGGAAGATCGAACACCCGTTCCTCTCACATGCGGCGCTGACGGGCGGAAGTACGCTGGTATTCACCATGGGACCAAATCCTAATAAGGGATGGAAATAAAAAAGGCCGTCTCAAAAGTAAAAAGTAGAGCCGGCCTTTTTTCGCATCATGTCCAATTGACAAGTCAATTGGGGGAGGCTTCAACTATCCGTTGAAACCTTTGATGATGAGCGGAAGACGAGGTTCGAACCCGCGACCTACAGCTTGGGAAGCTGTCGCTCTACCAACTGAGCTACTTCCGCACATATCGCTCTTGAAGCGTGGACGGCAAATTTAAGATTTAATTTCTTCGGGCCTAAAAAATTTTGTTTTCAGCCAGCTGTCCTTCATCGGGATGATCCATTTATGCATAAGCTCATCCTTCGTCTGTACGGTATTGTTGAAATACAGGCTCTCTTCGTTGAGGAATCCGTTTTCCAGCGCATAGGGCACCTGCGTCATCGGCACCATCTGTACCTTGTCCTTTATCAGAAAAGCCAGGTTCAGCCTGTCGAACATTGCCACTCCCGACTGCTGCTCTATCTCCTTTATCAGCCTTACAGAGCTATCTGTACTGCATCCACTGACCCCTGTCGCCGACTCGTCCGCCATCAGTACGACAAACTGACCATAGAACAGGTTGCCATAACCCTTCACCGGTGTCCCATGCGACTTCCAGCCCTTTACAAAACCCTCCAGCATCTCTTCTATCGTCAGGGCTTCGGACATAGTGAAAAGACGGGATGCCTGGTAGATCCAGACCTTGCTATCGCCCGCAAATTCAGTGGGTAATAATTCAGTATGAGAAGTATTCATATTGCAAAGGTACGCAATCCTGTATAAACCCGCCGGAACGCCGGCCGGAAGGCTCAATCCATGGACGCCGCGATCAGCTCGGCAATATCCAGCACCTTCACCGCATCCTCCTTTTCCGCATGTTTTACTCCGTCCGTCAACATGGTATTACAAAAAGGGCAGGCCGCCGCAATGATGGCAGCGCCTGTACCCAATGCTTCTCCGCTGCGCTCGAAATTCACCCGGGTAGCGCCTTTTTCCTCCTCCTTGAACATCTGCGCGCCCCCGGCTCCGCAGCAAAGCCCCTTGCTGCGACAGCGCTTCATTTCCACCAGCTCGCCATCCAGGGCCTCCAATACCTTTCGCGGCGCTTCGTAAATATGGTTGGCCCTCCCCAGGTAACAGCTGTCATGGTAGGTGATACGCTGGCCTTTAAAAGGACCTCCTTCCTTTATTACGATCCTGCCCTCATCTATCAATTGCTGTAACAGCGCCGTATGATGGATCACTTCATAGTTTCCTCCCAGCTCGGGATATTCATTTGCAAGAATATTGAAACAGTGTGGACAGGCCGTAACGATCTTCTTTATTCCATAGTTATTCAAGACCTGTATGTTCTGATAAGCCATCATCTGAAAGATAAACTCGTTCCCTGCCCGGCGTGCCGGATCCCCATTACAAAACTCCTCCTTTCCCAAAATGGCATATTTCACCCCCACCTTGTTCAGAATGGTAGCAAACGCCCGCGTGATCTTTTGTGCCCGCTGGTCATAACTGCCGGAACATCCCACCCAGAACAGAATATCCGGGACTTCTCCTTTTGCCGTCAGTTCAGCCATCGTTGGTACCTGCATAGGACTATTTTTTCATAAATGTAAAGGAACCACTATACAAAACCCAAATTTGGTAACTTTAATCGCTAAAATTTGTTATCATGCCGGGAGACGACAATATGTTATTGATAAAGAACTATGATCTGTGGTGCCATCTGTCCGAAGATGAGTACAAGGAGCTGAAGGTACAGCACCATGTCATCGACGTACCCAAGGGCGAATACATCTACTTCGAAGCGTATAACCACAATAAAATATACTTCGTAAAAGAAGGCACCATTAAGATCGGGTACATCGATGATGAGGGCAACGAAAAGGTAAAAGAGATCATACAAAAAGGGGAGCTTTTCGGACAGTTCAGCCTGGAAAGGAATAACCTCCACGGCGAATTCGCCCAGGCATACAAGCACGATGTAAGCATCTGCGCCTTCACCATCGATGATTTCGAAAAGCTGCTGAAGAACAGGCCTGATCTGGCTCTCCGCTATAGCAAGCAGGTCGGAGCCAAGCTTCGTAGTATAGAGAACAGGCTGGTGAATCTCCTGAACAAGGACGTCAAGACCCGCCTGCTTCATTTTCTCTGGCAGCTGGTAGAGCAAAATTTAGGGGAGAACACCGCGGAAGGATTCTGCATTCCCAACTTCCTGACACATGAGGATATCGCCAGCCTCATCGGCAGCAGCCGCCAGACAGTCACGACCATGATCAATGAGCTGGAAATAGAGGGCATCCTTTCCTACGCCAGACAGGAAATATGCTTCCTGGATGTTAAAAAATTACAAAAAAAGGTGAGTGTTTAATTCCCCGGGTAACTTCCGTATCTTGGCGCCAGTCAATAATGAAAAAAAGTATATGAAGCATTTCATCGGCGTCTTGTTGATCCAGTTGATAGGAATGGCAGCTTTTTCTCAGCAATACAACGCCACAGACACCGGGTCCTCGATAAAATTCACGATAAAGAATTTCGGTTTCGAGACGGGCGGCTCTTTTACGGGATTGCAGGGAAGGATCAGCTTTGACCCGGCGGATGTAAGTAAGGATAGTTTCGAGCTCAGCGTGGATGCCAATACCATCAATACGGACAACAGTATGCGGGATAGTCACCTGCGAAAAGAGGACTATTTCGATGTCCGTAAATATCCCCGCATCCGTTTTGTATCTTCCGGCGTCACCGTGGATAGAAATGCGCATTTCACTGCCAAGGGACAGCTGACCATCAAAAGTACCGCCAAGGAAATATCCATTCCCTTTACCGCTACCCCCAGGGATGGGGGATATCTCTTCACAGGAGAATTCAAGCTCAACAGAAGGGATTATCAGGTAGGCGGCTCCAGCACCATTTCCAACAATCTGACAGTGTCTTTTAGCGTATTTGCACGGAAGCAGTAATGATCAGGAGCTAAACTAACTCTCCGTCCATTTGTCCCGGTCGTCCGGGCTGAACTTCCAGGGGGCAAAGTTATTCTCCACATTCCCGAACATCACATTCCATTCCTGCGGTGCGTTGCTGTCTTCCATGATGAGACTTCGGCGCAGCTCCACAATGATCTCCAGGGGGCTGATGCTGACGGGGCATTCCTCCACACAGGCATTACAGGTTGTGCAGGCCCGCAGCTCTTCGACGGAGATATAATTCAGAAGGGTCTTCCCGTCATCCTGAAAGCTCCCGTTCTTATCAATATTTCTGCCGACTTCTTCCAGTCTGTCGCGCGTGGACATCATAATTTTTCGCGGAGATAAGATTTTCCCGGTGATATTGGCCGGACAGGCGGCGGTGCAGCGGCCGCATTCCGTACAGGAATAGGCATCCAGCAGATTGCGCCAGCTGAGATCAAAGACATCCTTGGCGCCAAAGCGGGCAGGCGGCGCTGTTTCCGTACCCACGGGAGGAGCCGTCTCCGGCTGCATGGCATAGAGCACTTCTTTTTGTATGGCGGGCATATTTCGCAGCTTGCCTTCCGGCTCCAGCCGGGCATACCAGGCATTGGGAAAAGCCAGCAGGATATGCAGGTGCTTGGAAATGGGAAGGTAGTTGAGAAAGGCCAGTATCCCCAGGATATGCAGCCACCAGCAGGTGCGTTCCAGCCCTACCAGGCTTCCATTACTCATTCCATTGAGCAGGGGATGCAGCCAGCGGGAAAAGGCAAAGTTGCCGGTGATATGCGCGGAATAATGACCATATCCCCGGGATTGAAGCAGTGTGTCGGCGGCATTCATGGTAAGGAACAACGCCATCAGCACTATCTCCGTCAGCAGGATATAATTGGCGTCGCTGCGGGGCCAGCCATCCAGGTCATGGCTGATAAAACGCCGCAGCTTCAGGATATTCCTGCGGCAAAGGAAGATGACGCAGACGGTGAACACCCCGATGGCCAGCAGCTCGAAGGCATTGATCAGCCAGCCGTACAGCATTCCCAAAGGGGGCGCGAACAGCCTGTGGGTGCCGAATATGCCATCCAGTATGATCTCCAGCACCTCCAGGTTGATGATGATAAATCCGGCGTAGATCACAAAATGCATAAGAGCCACCAGGGGATTGCGAAACATCTTCTTCTGACCAAAGGCAAGCAAAAAGACATTCTTCCAGCGCAGCCCCGGCTGGTCGTTGTACGCTTCATCTTTACCTAAGAGAATGTTGCGGCGGATACGTCCTGCATTCCGGCTGAAGAGCCAAATGGCTGCGGCCAGGACCAGGACAAAAACAATCTGGGAAAGCATCGTCATAGGAAATTATTTCTCCGGGTGAAGATAAGTGATTTGGCCCGATCCGTTTTCCGGACATTTTGCTTTAATTTGCCCTTCATGAAGAATTATATTCTTACCCAACAGGTGGCCGAAAAAAAGCTGCGGCGGATGGCCTATGAGATACTGGAGCACAATGCGGATGAGACCCAGCTCATCCTGGCCGGCATCCGGGACAACGGCAGCGCCATCGCCCGTACCATCCAGCGCCTCCTGCAGGAGATCGCAGGCGGCCGATTGACCACCCGGCTGATCACCATCGCCCTGGATAAAAAGAAGCCCCGTGAGGTCATATTGAGCGAATACGAACGAGCCGGAGGTTCGTTGTCCGAAGGACAGACATCAGACGTTGCGCCCAATCGGACTAAATTTCCCCAAGGCCAATTGGGTGCGGATGCATTTGACGACCAGGTCATTATCGTCATAGACGACGTGGCCAGCAGCGGCAAGACCCTCCTTTATGCCATGAAACCCTTTCTGGAAGCTCATCCCCGCAAGATCGAGTGCCTGGTCCTGGTAGGGCGTACTCATAAGGCCTTCCCTGTCCATCCCGACTACATCGGGCTATCCCTTTCCACCACCTTGCAGGAACATATCTATGTGGAAGTGGAGGGGGATGAGGTAAAAGGCGCCTGGCTGGAATAAGCCCCGCAAAACCTTACTAACATTCGTGGAAAAAAGGGTGTTAAAAACCCCTTAAAGCATCAGGTTTTCAGCCTTAAAAGAGGTAAATTTGCCATCCCTTCGGGAGATGGTTTCCCGCATATGTAAATCGCCTAAAATACAGTATGGAAGATAACAGCACGCCATTGGAAACGCAAGACAATAATCGTATCGTCCCGGTGAATATCGAAGAGCAGATGAAAACGGCCTATATCGACTATTCCATGTCGGTGATCGTAGGCCGTGCGCTTCCGGACGTACGCGATGGTTTAAAACCTGTCCACCGCCGTATCCTTTACGGGATGAACGAACTGGGCAACAACAGCAACAAACCTTATAAGAAAGCCGCCCGTATCGTGGGCGAGGTGATGGGTAAATATCACCCGCACGGCGACGCCGCTATTTTCGACACCATGGTCCGTATGGCCCAGGACTGGACCATGCGCTATATGCTGGTCGACGGTCAGGGTAATTTCGGCAGCCAGGACGGCGACGGCCCCGCGGCCATGCGTTATGTGGAAGCACGTCTTCACCGGCTGGCGGAGAATATGCTGGAGGACATCGACAAGGATACGGTCGACTTCCAGTTCAACTTCGACGACTCCCTCAAAGAGCCTACGGTATTGCCCACCCGCATACCACAGCTGCTGATGAATGGCTCCAGCGGTATCGCGGT
>DASZWE010000425.1:0-6941 GCA_035546735.1 Puia sp. | reverse complement strand
TCGGATGGTACGGACCATATCGATCCGGCCGGGCTGCGTGGGCTGGGTCCCGACCAGACGCTGGTGCTGCTGAATGGGCGCCGTCTGCATTCGGCTGCGCTGGTGAATATCAATGGCACCGTGGGAAGAGGCTCTGTAGGTACGGACCTGAATACCATTCCTGCCGCGGCTATCGGGCGTATCGAGATCCTGCGTGACGGAGCGGCCGCCCAGTATGGATCAGACGCCATCGCTGGGGTCATCAATGTGGTACTGAAGAAAAATTACAATGGCTTCACCGTATCAGGCATGCTCGGGCAGAATATGACCATCCTGCCTTACAAAGGCGGTATCCATATGTACGATGGCGTCAACCAGCAGGTAGACTTCAGCGGCGGCTTTGCCAAAAGCAATGGGACGTATCTGAATATCAGCGGACAGCTCTCCCGCCGGTACAGCACCAACCGCAGCGGCGATGACAATATTCCCCTGGTGTATCTGGGAAACAATGGCGCCTTCCCCGGCAATCCCTATGGCGCTGCTGTTTCGGATGCCGACTATAGAAGATGGCTGATGGACAAGGATGCGGACATCGTGCGGAAGCAGGGTTACAGCCGGCATAATGTCGTCGCGGGCAATAGCTACGAACAAAATCTTTCCACCTATCTCAACAGCGGCTTCCGGCTGGGCAGAAATGTAGACTTCTACCTTACGGCCGGCATCAACAAGCGGAATGGCGTGGCCAGCGGCTTTAGCAGAAATCCCAATTCCATTGCGCAGCAGCCGGTACTGGCCGGCGGCGAACGTTATTACTACAACGGATTTTTGCCGCAGATAGCTCCCCGGATCGTGGACTGGAATCTGCTGTCGGGTTTTACCATCCGGGCGGGCAGCTGGAACATCGATATAAGCAATATGGCCGGACGCAATACGGTGCGTTATACCGTACAGAATTCCGGCAATGCATCGCTGCCGGCAAGCGATGCCGTCCAGACAAAGTTCTATGCGGGACAGCTGTCCTTCCTGCAAAATACCGTGAACCTGGATATCAGCCGCCGGTATGATTATAATGGGACGACATCGTTGAATGTAGCGTTTGGGGGCGAGTTTCGTCACGAAGTTTTTCAGATAGCCGCCGGCGATTCCAATTCCTATAACAATGGTCACCGGATTGCTACGGTGGATTCGATCCCGCCCTATCCGGGGACGGACAAATGGACCACCTTTCCCAACCAGGTGACGGCCTCGGGGTCACAGGTCTTCCCGGGCTTCAAAGATGTGGACGCCGTCAGGGCCGCCCGGAATATTTATGCCGCCTATGGCGATCTGGAGCTCACCATCGGCAAGCTGCTGGTGGATGGCGCCGGCAGGTTTGAAGATTATTCCGAACAGGGGTTCAGCTATCACAACATCAGCGGCAAGTTCAGCGCCCGGTATGAATTGTCGTCCCGCCTTTCTCTCCGGGCCTCTGTCAGCAATGGCTTCCGCGCTCCCTCGCTGCACCAGCGGTATTTTCAGAATACGTCGACGCAGTTTGTCGGCGGCCAGGCACAGAACAGCCTTACGGCCAATAATCAAAATCCCATCGTGCGCAATGCTTTTGGCATCCGGGAGCTGAAACCCGAGACCTCGGTCAGCTATACGGTGGGCGTCGTCGGCAAGTTCAGTCCGGGTCTGACCATTACGGTGGATGGGTATTTCATCTCCATCAAGGACAGGATCGTGCTATCTACAGCCTTCAGCAGGACGAACCCTTTGGTGGATACTATTTTGAAGGCAAACAATGTGGATCCATCCACTTCGTCCCTGCAATTCTGGACCAATGCCGTAAATACGGAGACAAAGGGCATCGATGCGGTGATAACGGAGAAGTTCCGGCTGGGAGCTGGCAATGCCACTATTCTGCTGGCGGCCAATTTCAACAGGAATAGCGTTGTCGGCCCGATCCATACCAATTCCGTCATCGACGATCCGAAGAACAATCCCAGTCTCAGCAATAAGGCGGCCAATCCGTCCAATGATCTTTCCGCTACGCTATTCGATCGTCAGCAGAGAGGGAGGATCGAAACAGGGCAGCCGCAAAACAAGATCAATTTCACCGCCGCCTATAATGTACACCGGTGGGACTTTCTCGTACGAGCTGTACGGTTTGGCAAGGTGCAATACCTGCACAACATCGATCCGACGCTGATCAACCCTACCAATGGGGCCTATTTCAATGACATCGGGCTTGGCGTCGACCAGGTGTTTAGTGCGAAGGTGACGACGGATGTGGTGGTATCGTATAAGGCGGGGGCCGGTGTGACCATATCCATCGGTGGAAATAACATATTCGACGTCTATCCCGACAGGGTGTTTGTGGACCCCCGGAATGGTCTGCAAGCCGTGCATGACAATCCTATCGCGGGTGCGAACAAGGCGCCGGGAGGATATAACTCGGCGAGGGATGCGTCCAACAGGGGTCGCTTATTATTTGGCACTAATCAGTTTGGATATAACGGTCGATTCTTATTTACCCGCATCGTACTCGATATCAGCCGGTTTGAAAGGAGGTCAACCGCGCAACGATAAAGAGGCGGTCGGGTATTTGATCAGGTCAGGAAACAGGCCGGTGGAAAGGAGGTCCATCGGCCATCCTGCATTTAGGGGTTATCCGTTAATGGAACCCTCCGCTGCGGAGGAGGATGTGCGTCAGAAAGCCCAGAAAGGCGATATAATATATGCCGATGGCGCCGGCACAATAGATAAATTTTTTGTTGTCCAGTAAAGAGATCTTGCCTTCCATCTCCTTAATTGTTTCATCGAGGTTCATACATCGGGATTTTAGGTCCGTTTTTTGTCTTTCCTTGTCCATCCACCGTGAATAATGGTAACCACGGAGGACAAAAATGTAACCAATGGTATCCAAAAATTTACAATCAATTAAAAATCAACGTTCTAAAAAACAGCTTTTGTACGGTTACATAGGAGGCCGCAGCTTGTACTATTAATGATAGCTTATTGCAGAGTCCCGGAATATTGAGTAATTTGCTAAGCGTTAACACTTAATCGAATCCAAACCGATGCAAAAGTTCAAACCTACCCACCTATGGACAGCGATCATTGTGCTGCTCGCGACTGCATCCTGTCAAAAGGTGCTGACAAAGACAGGGTCTTCGTCACAAGATTCGCTCGCTGCCCGTTCGACACGGCCTGCCGCGGGCAAGCTGGATACCGTTACCCCTCCTCCACCCGACACCGGGAATACCATATTACCACCTCTCCCGACGAGCAGTCCGCTGGGCGGTTGTAGTGTGCTGCCTATCTATGGCGACACCATCATATTTCCGCAGCCGACGGCGGGTGGCCAGGACTATATCGTGAATCCTGTCAACAGCCCCGGCACGGGTAAATATTTTGCATGGCCCCAAGGTATGGTCATCGATCCCAATACGGGCGCCATCAACCTTTCCAGGAGCGAGACGGGCATGCAATATGCCATCGGGTTTGTCAAGGACGGTACTACCGACACCTGTCTGCAGAAGCTGGTCGTTGGCGGCGCCGCCTATATGGACAGCATCTATGTCATAGCGGATGGTCAGACGCAGGCCGCTCCCTATTACGATGCGAACCCTTATCTGGCCAATGTCTGCGCAGGCAATGGCTGTACGTTTGATGCCACCGGTTCGGCTGCCGCCAAAAAAGTCATTGTAAATTCCACCACGGGTGTCATCGATCTGAAAAAGACCCTGAACGGAACGGGTCTGCTGGGAGGCGCTTTTGGATTGCTGCCTATCAGCGGATCATCTATCACCGCGGATATTTATTATAAATTGAATGACCCCAGCAATAATGCGCTTCAGCATATCGCCGTCCAGCTGGAGTATTATGACAGCTATTCACTGATCAGCGGTGGTCTGATCGGGGGCATCGTCAACAAGGTGAACAATCTGCTCAGCGGCAATCTGATCAGCAATTATGCCAACCCGAGACCTCCATTGATCGTCATTGTGCGACGCTGATGCAATGCCTGTAACAATATTGGAAGTTTTTAGTTACGTTTGGATATATATACAACTATATATCCAAACTTTTTATGTACAGGAGGCTGACAGGCTGGATCTCTTTCTTATTGTTGTCATTTGTCGTCTATGGCGCGCCCGGCACACCTCCCGGCAGCATTCTCGCCCTGTATCATCGCAGCGACGCGCTTTTCCATCTTTCAAACGCCACGGCCGCCAGCGACAGCACAGCGCTTGCAGGCTTTGAAGAGGTGATCCGGCAGGTGGAAAAAGAGGGCGAATTCCCCGGAAAAGATACGCTGCTCTTCCAGTCCTGGCTCAAAAAGGGCGTACTTCTGGACTCCCGGGCCAATTATGCGAAGGCGAAGGCGGCCTACTGCCGTGCGCTCGGCTTTCCTTCGCCCACCGACAGCTCGTTATTTGCGCTCTATGTATACACGGGCGCCAGCTATTATAATCTCAATCATTTCGACTCCGCGAATTATTTCCTTTTAAAGGCCGAGGCGATGGCCGCCCATCCACGTGGTCAGGATGACCAGGTCAGGCTGTACAATACGCTGGGGGTGCTCTATTACGACAACGGGAACTATCTCCAGGGAAAGAACTATTTCAACAGGGCCCTGGGTATCGTAGAAAGAAAAAAGCCCTTCGACACCGCCTTTGCCGTGGATCTGCAGACGAATATCGCCACCTCCTATTACCATCTCGAACAGTATGACGAGGCGCTGGCCATTTACCGGAAGCTGCTGTCCTATCATGTGTCCAGCAGCAATATCTTTATCAATATGGGGAATGCCTATCTGGGACTGAACAAATACCCGGAGGCGCTGGGTTGTTTCAGAAAGGTGGATGCCGTCAGGATACCGGCCGTCCTCAATGAGATGGGCTATACGGAGATGAAGCTGGCAAAGGCCGACTCGGCGGCCTGGTTCCTGGACCAGCTGCAGACAAGATTGAAGAGCAGGACGGGCAGCCCGGATGAGCTGGACCTGGGGATCAATGCAAGATACCGGGCGGATCTGCAAGCGGGTCAGCATGACTTTATGGGCGCTTTGGCCAGCCTGCAAAAGGCTATTATTACCTTTTCACGGGCGTTTACGGAAACGGACATACGAAAGAACCCGTCGAACTTTACGGGAACCTTTGCCTATTACAGGCTTTATGACGCTCTTGTGAAAAAGGCGGAAGTATTCTGGGATCTTTATAAGACAAAACCCGATGACTGCTGGCTGGAAGCATCGTTCGAGGCCTACCAGGCTGCGCTGTCCCTGTTGCGGTACATCGAGAAAAGCTATGACACGGATGACGCCAAGATCTTTTTAAAAAGAAAAAGCGGCCAGGCCTATGACGGGGCTTTATCCGTCTGTCTGGAGCTGCGCCGGCGGCATCCCGATGGAAATTATCTCGAGCAGGCTTTCGCCATCATCGAAAAAAGCAAGGCGTCCATCATTACGGCCAACCTGGAGGAGAATACATTCGCGCATGCCCCCGGCGTGGATGCCGGTCTGCTACAGACGGAGCGCAACATCAAATACAATATCGCCCGGCTGAATGTAAAAAGTGAAGAGACGACGGATAAAAAAGAGTTGGAAACCCTGGCCGGGGAAAAGGCTGCGTATGAGATCCAGCTGTCCCAGGTGCAAAAAAAGCTGGAGCAGAATGGCACCTATTACCGGATGAAATACCAGGACAACGCCCCCACCCCGGCCCAGCTGCAGAAACAGCTGGAGGATGATCAGGCCCTGATCAGCTTCTACGCGGCGGCAGGTGTCCTTCACACCTTTATCCTTACTTCTTCCACTTTTACCTATGTCCGCATGGATTCGCTGCCCCGGCTGCGGGAGGATGCAGAGCAGTGGGTAAATGCGCTTAAGACGACGGAGAATGGCCGGAAGTTTAAGGCGGGTGCGCTGGGCCACCGGCTGTATTCCGAGCTCATAAAGCCTTTACAGCAGGCCGTACCGGGCAAGGACGAATGGATCATCATTCCCGACGGCTTCCTGTATTTTCTTCCTTTCGAGTCGCTGCCTGCCGGCGAGGACGAGAAGACCCTATTGGAGACGACCACTATCAGCTATCGTTTCTCCTCCCGGCTGCTCACCTCTCCTACCGTGGAGGCTGCTTCCGCCAACATCCTGTCATTTGCGCCTTTTGCCAGCCAGGGTTCGGAGGGGGCGGAGTCTTTTGCCCGATTGCCGGCCAGTGGTGAGGAGATCGCGGGATTGCCCGGAGCGCATTATATAGACCGCCAGGCCACGAAGAGTCTTTTTCTGAAAGAGGTCAATAAATACTCCATCGTACACCTGGCCACGCATGCCGTATCTTCCCTGAACAATGCGGCGGCTTCGTTTATCGCCTTCTATCCTGTCAAACATTCTCCTATCGAGGATTGCCTGTTCCTGGAAGAGCTATACGGGCTTAATTTGAATGCCACCAAGCTGGTGATCATCAGCGCCTGTGAAACGGGGCAGGGCGAACTGGTAGCCAAGGAGGGGGTGATCAGCCTTTCCCGGGCCTTTGCCTATGCGGGCTGCGGAAGCACGATCAACAGTCTCTGGAAGGCGGATGACAAGGCCACTTCCTTTATACTGCAACGATTTTATGTACATCTGCAAAAGGGGGAGACGAAGGCGAAAGCGCTGCAGCAGGCGAAACTGGACTACCTGGCCAGCGATGCCATCAACAAGAGCCCTGCCTTCTGGGCGCACCTGGTACTGATGGGTGATTCGAGTCCGCTGTATAAAAGGAAGATGGGATGGCTCTGGGTCTTGCTGCTGATACCGTTGGGACTGGTGATGGTATGGACGGGACGACGCGTCACGAAGAGAAAGAAAAAGTCGACGTCTTTCAAGGATGGTGGAATATGAACGGACGTTTTTGCAAATTACTTTCTTCAGGGCACTGCTCAACGTCGACTTTTGATAGTTTCAGATTTTAGGACGTAATGGTTTTTTGGATCTT
>DASZWE010000424.1:0-4097 GCA_035546735.1 Puia sp. | reverse complement strand
CTTGATGTCTATCTTCTGCACACCCATTTCCATCCGCCGGATATTGCTTGCTTTTTCGGCGGAGACAATGACTTTTTTCAGGGTGAGCACCTGTGTCTGCAGGTCGATGTTCATTTTACCGTCGCCATATATCTGAAGCAGCCTTCGTGTATCCCGCATGCCGATGCTTTGGATATTTAGGATATGGCGTCCCCGTGGCAGGGAGATGGAATAATAACCATATTGATCCGATGCAACCCCGATCCTGGGTTTCTCTATATAAATGGACGCGCCGACGATGGGTTCTCCCGTCTTGGCGTCCCGCACAAATCCCGCCACGTTGACCACTCCCGGCAGACTGGCCGTGGATTTATCTCCAATGACATACAGCTTGTTCTCCAGGGTAGCTACCTGTGGTTTGCTGGCTTCTTCCAGGTCGTCGCTTGCAGGCGCTCCTGTTCGAACGGTGTCCCGGCTGACAACCGTCCTTTCAAAAAAATCCACCGGGAGACCTTCGTGTACAGATTCCCCCTTGCTGATGAATACATGCTGCTGTCTGTCGATGAAATAGCTAAGATCCGTACCCGAAAAGACATCCCCCAGCACCTTCACCAGGGGCTGCTGATCCGCCTGGATACTCAGCTTTGTAGTATCGAGATCCGCCGTATCGTAATAGAACCGGAGGCCCGATTGCAGTTCCAGCTCCTTTAGTATCTGCGCCATGGACGTATCCTTGAGATGCACGGTGACAAGCGGCTGTTTGTCAGTTTGAGCCTGCGCTCCGTGGAGCACGAAGAGCAGACAGGCGATAATGAATGATCTGTAATATATCGTAGGATTCATCGCGGGTTTATTGGTGATTTAGGGTATCATACCAGGCAGAGATCTTTATCAGCGAATTTTCCAGATCCTTGCGTATGCTGAGCTTGTTCTGCCGGATGAATTTGTTAAGCTCTTTGGACCTGTCCCTGAAAGCATGTGACAGGCCTCTTTTATTGTGGATGGTATAATAGGTATCTCCCTTTTTTACATAGTATGAAAGGGAGGAGTCGATGAATTGCCTGACGCCCGATAATTCAACATCTTCTCTCAAAAATTTTCTATTTTTTTTCAGAAGGCTGATCCGGCCCTTGTAAAGCTGCTCATAAAAACCATTGCGGGGAGCGGTGGGATTAAGACTATCCTTCAACCGGATGAAGCGATGGTCTTCGATGGTAAAGCTGTCTATCTGGGAGTTGATCAGGTATACTTTATAGGCGCCAAAAGGGCTGGATATCACAACCTGATCTTTTACCATATCGTACAAGAGCATAAGGTCCTCGTAAAGAATGCCGTCGTACAGGACAGAGCCCTTATGCATCTTCCCGTCGCCGAAGAATGGATGACCCTCCGACAGCAGGTAGGAATATTCGCGATACCGTTTGCCACGATATAATCCCGGCTCGGGTTTTAAATAGGCATGATACTGGCTGACGGCATTGTTGTAGGCCGTGCTTTCGACCAGGCTATCGTTTTGGGAAAATTGTGATTGGGCCCGGAGCCCAGCCGGGAATAAGAGACTAAGGAATAAGGACAAGCAGAAGGTCTGGCTCAATGATGACATGTAGTGAAAATACCGATTCGTGCGTATACGGCAAAAATATTGTTCAAAGGCCCTTGGCCACATCGATCGTCACCTTCCTGTTCTTTAACTTTTCGTTCTTTATCAGTTGCATTGTATGGCTCACTTTTGACTTGCGGATGGCTACGAAGGAGGAAAAATCCTTTACTTCTATGAGTCCGATGTCTTCCTTTTTGAGCTGTCCTTTATGACTGAAGAAGCCGACAATGTCTACCTTGTTCACCTTGTCCTTTTTGCCTGCGGAAATAAACAGGGTGGTCCATTTGGGCTTATCCGGCAGGGTAACCGTCTCCGGTAGCTGGATGGTTTCCGGCTGTTCGCGAATATAAGAGGGAGGAGTTTCCTGGGGTGAGAGGATAAGTATGGCCGTCCCGCTGGCCTCCATCCGGGCCGTCCTGCCATTGCGATGGATAAATATTTCTTCTGTGGCGGGCAGATGATAATGGACGATATAACGAATATTAGGCACATCTAATCCTCTGGCTGCAAGGTCTGTAGTAACCAGTATGGAAGAGCTGCCGTTCCTGAATCTGGCCAGGGCGCTGTCCCGCTGCGGCTGCTCGAGGGCGCCATGATAGAATACATTGACGATGCCTTTTTCCCTGAGCATGCTGCTGGTCCGTTCCACCGCCTCCCGGTGGTTACAGAATACGACGGTGCTCCGGGAGCCTATCCGGCAGAGCAGCCGGAACAACGTTTCTATCTTATCCTTATCGGGGCTTAATACCTGCTGCAGCAGGAGGCGTTCGGGGCTTTCCCCGGACAGGAAGTTCAGTGTTGCTGCGTCCTGCAGCCCCACAAAGGCCGGTATCTCCGTGGCTGCCGTTGCCGAGGTCAGTATCCTTTTTCGCAGGGAGGGCAGGGAAGTGATGATAAAGGACATTTCGTCCCGGAACCCCAGCTCCAGGGATTTGTCGAATTCGTCCAGGACGAGGGTGTGTATGCTGTCCGTATGGATGCTGCCCCTGCGGATATGGTCTCCGAGCCGCCCCGGCGTTCCCACGATGAGGGCCGGCGCTTCGATCAGGTTGTTCTCCTCCGTCTCTCTCAAATGACCTCCATAGCAGCAGGTGACCTTAAAGCCGGTGGCCATGGTCTTGAAAACCTGTTCTATCTGTAAGGCCAGCTCGCGGGATGGCACGATGACCAGCGCCTGGGTGCCCGGTGTCTGTTTGTCCATCATCGACAATATGGGCAGCAGAAATGCCAGGGTCTTTCCCGAGCCTGTGTCGGACAGCAGGATCAGGTCCTGGTCCGGACTGATAGCGTTCAAGGTGGCGGACTGCAGCTCGTTCAATTCCTCAATTCCAAGCCGGTCGAGTATCTTCTTTATGGTGGCTGAATTCAATGACATGGGCGCAATTTACGCCTTTTCATCTCAGCCCTTCCTTTATGGCCTTCCAATACTGTTTATTATTTGACTTTGCAACAACGATGTCCCGGCATTGGCTGAACTGCGCAAATGCTGTGATAGCATCGATGAGCTTATCGAGCATAGATTTGCTTAGCTTCACCGGCTCGAAGTGGAGATTGTGGATGATCAATGTCTTTTGTTTCCTGTCGGCCTTTGAGTCCATCCGGGCGACGAACGTATCGCCCACCAGCACGGGTAATGAGAAATATCCATATTTCCGCTTAGGCGCGGGCACAAAGCATTCGATCTGGTAGTCGAAATCAAAAAAGTCCCTTAAACGATGCCGGAAGACGTTCAACGTGTCGAATGGCGAAAGAATAAACGCATCCCCGGACAGCTGGATCTTTTTGTTCTTATAGCCAGGTAGCATATAGAGGGGAGCGGTCTTAAGACCTTCGATCGCAACGGACAGAACTTCGCCTTCCGCTATGAGCTTTTCCAGCTCCTTTTTCACCAGGTGGTTCTTTACATAACGGGTGCGCCATGCGATCTCTTTTGCATAGGCGATACCCAGCGCCTTTAATTCGCGCCGGATGACATGTCTTGCATATTCCTCCGGTGTCGGCATCGTCGTATCGATGTCGTCGGGGATCAAATTTATGGGCAGGTCATATATTTTCAGGAACTCCCTTGTTCGGGTAGTCATCAGCTTTCCATCGAGGTACAGTCTTTCAAGCGCCACTTTGGACGGCCGCCAATCCCACCAGCCTGCGCTTGCCTCCAGGCGATCGTTCTCAAAATCCTTTACCATCAGCGGCCCTTCGCGTCCGATCCTGTCCAGCACCTTGTTCATGAGATTGATCTCCGGCTGTGTCAGGGGCTTTCTGTTGGAGGAAAAAGCCTGCTTTACGGGCAGGGAGAAACGGAAATGGTGCATGGGAATAAATCCCGAGTCGGAAGTGAAGAATTCAAAGATCCTACCATCCACCTGCAGCTCTTGCAGCCATTCCGGTTTATAGTCGGGTACGCGGGCTGCAATGGTATGGTGATGTGCGCGCTCCACGACAAAATTGGTGTCGAGCTGGACAAAACCAAGGTGGTCTATGAGCTTGTAGACGGCTTCGCGACCTTTTCCAAAAAATG
>DASZWE010000423.1:0-3572 GCA_035546735.1 Puia sp. | reverse complement strand
ATAAAAAGCATTCGCCCCCGCCACCAGGTACCAGTTCAATCGGCGGAACAACGGTATCTTATTCGTCAGCATCCCATTGAAATGCTGCTCGATATGCCCCGTAGCATAAAAAGCCGCTGTCGTACTATTGGCATAATACGGCGCCAACTGGAACCCATTCATATACTGATTCGCAATAAAGGTCTGGTTGCCGGAAAAGTGTTGATAATCCTGTATGAACACGCTCCTGTCATTCAGGAATCCCCCTATCCCCAGCCGGTAACGCAACATTCCCTTCAATCGCAGATTTACATTGTCCCAAACGGAGAGCTGCCACTTGTCAAAGTTCACATCACTCCCCAGCACCCCGCTCCACCCCTTCTGATAGGCCAGTGAAAAGGTAGGATACTTGCTACCCACCGGGATCTTACGCCGGGGGAATTCGATATACCGCTGCCCCGGCTGATACTGCACTTCCACACCCGTCAATACAGCCTGATGCCGGGGGAATGGCGCCGTCAGCTTTTCATAAGGATAGTTGGGCGTAAAATCCCTGTCATTATAATGGACCAGCGAATAACCCGTGGTATTATTGATAGGCAATCTGTCCTCATACGCAGCATTCGCCCTGATCACCATCCCATTGTCCATACGCACATGGTAATCCAGTCGGCCGAACCAGCTTTCATAGATCTTCATATAATTCCGGCGGAAGAACAGCGTGTACAGCCCGTTGACATACTCCGAAATAGGGTTGTCCTGATTGAACTGCAGCACCCGCTTGCCTCCGGAAATACTCCAGAACTGACGCAGGGAAGAAAAGTCCTCTCCATCTCCGATGAAGGATCGCTTGTCAAAGGACAGCGCTCCCCATGCATTCAGCCTCGTATTGTGAAATCCATATCGTATATGCGGTGAGAGGGTGACAACGCGGGCGCCCTTGTCGAAAGATTTGGACAGAGCCCCGTCGATATTGGTATTGAGCCCCTCCACCGTATTGTACTCTATATTGGATAATAAGGGTTCCATAGACCACCGGAAAGGGGACGGCTGCTTGAAATTGCTCCGGTTTATGCCTGTGCTTGCCACCTGCAAGAAGGTGATATGCCCCTGCTTCTTCAACAGCGAATCCCTGTTCCGGCGTGACCCCAGCGAGTCCAGGCTGCTCTGGTAAATACTGTCCCGTATGGTATAGTTGATCGCTTCCTCCGGCTCCAGCGGTAGCGGACGTATGGAATCCCAATAGGCCCGGGTTTTCTTATTGGCCGCCGTATCGAACTTCATAAAGACATTATTGAACCACTTCTTCCTCCAGCGCGGAGCCACGTCATAATTGTTATATACGTTGAGGAAATTGCCCACTGCATCAAAACCCATGATGCTGAAAGTAAAATAAACCACCTGGTCCTTCACCTGCCATACATCTCCTCCATCCTTGCCGATAGGCGCATGTATCTGACGTATCGACAATGTATCCAGTATCTCCAGCTGCGATTCCTTTAGCAACAGCAGATCCAGGCTATGTATCCGCCAGTCGCCCTCCGTAATATTGATGGTGCCCGAAAACAGCGGCTCATATTTCCGGCGGGGTATCACCTGTATCTTATTGACCTCCTTGCCGTCTTCCCAGAAAGAACCCAGGTACTTGTATCGATAGTAATGAAGGGCCGACTCTGCAATCGGTGAAACAAAGCCCCTTGGATTCAGCTGCTGCGCCAGCACATATACATTATTGTCATAGAAATTGACAAAGGTGGGTATCGTAAATCCATAGCCGTTGGAGCCGCTCTCACGACCCGAAAGCACTTCCAGCTTCACTTTCCCCGGCTTTTTATAGGACAGCTTGGTCAACGATTCCGAGAGAAAAAGAATGCCTTTACCCGCCGAGTCCACCCCCATCTCCTTCTTATCCTTCTCATCGATCTTCTGACCCAGGATCTTTTTAGGGACTTTCCTGCTTTTGATCAGGGTCTTGATATAGGCTTCGCAGGTAAAAGAATCGAGAGGTGACTGGTATTCCTTTCTTTTTTTAATGGCATGCCGGATGATCTCATAAGCGGGGTCTTCCCCACCCGGACGTACCACTACTTCAGCCATGGACAGCTGTTGAGGCGCCAGCTGGAAATTGACGACAAGCCCTTCCTCTCCCACTTTGACCTTCTTTTCCTTCCGGGTATATCCTACATACTGACATACCAGGGTGTAATCGCCCGGGGAGAGATCCAAAAAATATTTCCCTTCATTATTGGCCGTAACGCCCCGTGTGCTACCCTTTATGAGGATAGAAGCATAGGCCAGGGCATTCCCCTTATCATCCTTTACTATACCCGTGATGCGCGTAGCCTGCGCAGTGATAAATCCAAGGGTCAGCCATAACAGTAAGCAGAGTTGCTTCCTCATTCGATGTCCGGATTAACCTCTTTTTTCTTTTGCAGGAAACTGCCTGTAAGCGCCGCGAGCCCTCCTACCAGCGCACCTATCAGCGCCGTGACAAGGATCAGGGCCAGCGACGAACCGCCAAGAGGCAGTATCTGGGCTATTTTAGCGGACAGGATACTGTTATTGGGGATATCCATGCTCCAGGACAGACCGGCCCACAACAGGAAAAGGGCCGTAAATCCGGCGAGAAAGGCCAGGCCAGGCCGTTGCCGTATCAGCGCGCTGACGAGAAAGGCCGCCAGAGCAACGCCCCACCAGGGCAGATACAGGCCGGAAAGAAAACTTAACAAGGCTATCAGTAGTGTGGTAATTACAAATTTCATTGGTCACCGGGTTTTAAATGCATGGTCCATTTGATTCTTTTGTCTCTGGTCTCGTCCATATCCATTACCCATAGGGGAAGATACTTGCCTGCCGCCCATCTGTCTACGAACGTGTCGTAATAGGGGCTGCCAGGATTGCCGCTCTGTCCGCCGGGATAGATGCCATAGGCCTCCGTCTTATTCGTCAGCTGTACGACCATTCGCCAGCTGGGTCCATGGAATTGCTTGGCCGCATTGATACAATGGGTGCCGCCGCCGATAGGCAGGTGCATACGGCTCAATGCGGGGATCCGTAAGAGATGACGCGCCCAGGTGTCCTTGTATTTGGCCCAGGTTAATTTATCATCCTTATTGACCTGTATCAGGTCTGGCACCGACTTTAAAAAAGCCTGGGTGATCACCTCGCCGATCGTTTCTTTTTCAGGAGTATTGATATTGTCAATAAAGGAATAGCTCGTATCCTTCAGCAAGGCCTCCAGGAGCGTACTCTCGAAAGGACGCATCATCGGCATTTTGTATCGGGAGAATTCGTCATCATAGACCGCTTCCTGCAGGTGTGTCCACCAATATTTAAAGATCACAGGCCCCTGCTCTATCGAGTCATTGCGAAGATTCCACAGCTTGAAAATATTGAGATATTTTTTTCCTTCTTCATCCAGCCTGGATACATCGATATTACGTAGCAGAAGGGGCCTGGCCATTTCCGCGAATATGTCATAGTTATCCGTCTGCAGCTTCATCATATCCGCAGGAGTAATGGAATGCATCTGGCTCAATCGCCGGTTGATGATCAATCCCCGGTAAGGCGGAAAGTCGCTGCCTAAGAAATAA
>DASZWE010000422.1:0-5787 GCA_035546735.1 Puia sp. | reverse complement strand
GACGATATCGTACAGCCCTCTGCAGTTCCGTATAGCGGGTGATTTCAATGGATGGGATCTTTCCGCGACGCCCATGACCTTTGATGCCGGCACCAATCTTTGGACGGCCACGGGTGTGAGCATGACGGCGGGTGATAAGTTCAAGTTCGAGGGCAATGGCAACTGGACCGCCGAGTTTGGCTGGGACAGCAAAAGCAACCTGGTGTCCGGCGGTGGGAATATCATCGCGGCGAAGACGGGCACTTACACTGTCACGTTGGATCTGAGCCAGGCTGCGGGTAATTATACGTTCTCTGTAAAATAATCTCTATGAAGCTATTCGTGTGGGGCTGTATGATCATGATGCTGACCGCGTGTGGGAAGAGTTCCGGGGGAACTGTTGTGTCTCCTCCTGTCACCGACACACCCATCGTAAAGGGTGCGGATATCAGCTGGCTGACACAGATGGAGTCGCAGGGTTTGAAGTTCTATAATTCGTCGGGTACGGCCATGGATTGTATGCAGCTGGTGCAGAGCCTGGGCATCAATGCTATTCGTCTGCGCGTGTGGGTTAACCCCGCCGGTGGATGGAACGGCAATGCGGATGTGGTGGCAAAGGCCAAGCGGGTCAAACAGCTGGGGATGCGTCTGATGATCGACCTGCATTACAGCGATACCTGGGCTGATCCCGGTCATCAGGCAAAGCCGGCCGCATGGGCTTCACTGGATAGCACGGCGCTGGTACAACGGGTGCAGGACTATACTTTTTCCGTCCTGGATACGCTCCGTACTGCCGGTGTGGTGCCCAGCTGGGTACAGGTGGGCAATGAGACCAGCGATGGCATGCTCTGGCCGGATGGGCAGGCTTCCATGCATATGGCCGCCTTTGCCGCGATGGTGAATGCCGGCTATCGTGCCGTCAAAGCCATCAACGACTCCATCAAGGTCATCGTGCACATCGCCAATGGCTATGACAATTCCCTGTACCGGTGGATCTTCGATGGGCTAAAGTCCAATGGCGCCAGCTGGGATATCATCGGCATGTCCTTGTATCCGCCGGTGGATAGCTGGCAGTCCTATGATGATAATTGTCTTTCGAATATGAAAGATATGTCGGCGCGGTATAATAAACCTGTCATGATCTGTGAGGTAGGCATGCCGGCGGACCAGGCTTCTATCTGCCAGTCATTTTTAACCGACCTTATGAGCAAGGTCCGGTCTGTATCCGGACTGGGTGTTTTTTACTGGGAGCCGGAATCCTATAACAGCTGGCAGGGATATAAGCTGGGAGCTTTTGATGACACGGGCAAACCTACGGCAGCGATGAATGCATTTTCTCATTAATAAAATATAGTCTTTTGAAAATAGTTGGTCTTATTACGGGGGTGCTGATGATGGCGCTACAGAGTTATGCGCAGCCGGGCAATTCGGAGCATGTGATGAACATGCATACGCTGGTAGGTGCGCAGCGTCTCACCATGGCGGCGGTAGAAGGTTCGTTGCGTCACCGTCAATCCATCGACGATGGATGGAAATTCCATTTTGGCGATGCGGCTGACCCTACCCGTGATTTTAATTTCTCGCTGGTATCCATTTTCGCCAAGTCCGGCAAGGCGGCTGGAACGGCCATCGCTCCTGAATTCCCTGACAGCAGCTGGCGAACCCTGCAACTGCCCCATGACTGGGCCGTAGAGCTGCCCTTTGAAAATTCACCCGACCCGGATGTTATGGCGCATGGCTATAAGCCCGTGGGGGGCCTCTTTCCCCGTACCAGCATCGGATGGTACCGGAAACATTTTACCGTGACGGCGGCCGACAGCGGCAGACGGTGGGTGGTACGATTCGACGGAGTTTTCCGGGATTGTAAAGTCTTTATCAACGGTTTTTATCTCGGCAACAATATCAGCGGCTACAGCGGATTCGAGTTCGACATTACGGATTATATAAGATTCGACAGGGAGAATGTGCTGGCAGTGCGGGTGGATGCTTCGCAATACGAGGGTTGGTATTATGAGGGCGCTGGCATTTACCGGCATGTATGGCTGGACTCCTACGAGAATTTGCATATTGCGCAGGATGGGATATTTGTGCATTCTGTGGTGGGTAAGGATGCGGCCACCGTGACGGTGGAGACCACCGTGCAGAACAATGCGCCGTTGGCAAGCGAGGCGGAGCTCACCTGTTATATTACGGATCGGGATGGCCGGCAGGTAGGCGAGGCGGTGAGCGCTGCTGTCTCCGTGGCGGCCAATGGGGAAAGCACCGTGCATCAGCATATCATTGTCCCACACCCTATGCTCTGGTCTACGGATGCGCCTTACCTGTACAGGGCGGTGGCCGTGGTGCATGTGGCCGGCAGGATCATCGACGCGGAGAAGCTAAGGATAGGCATCCGTACGATTGCCATAGATTCTTCCGGTCTGTATGTCAATGGCGTCTACACCAAGATCAAAGGCGTCAATGCGCACCAGGACCATGCAGGTGTAGGCAACGCGCTGCCTGACTATCTATACTATCACCGGATACGGTTGTTGAAAGAGATGGGGGCGAATGCCTTTCGCACCAGCCACAACCCGCCTGCTCCCGAATTGCTGGATGCGTGTGACAGTCTGGGGATGCTGGTATTGGATGAGAACCGGCTAATGAACAGCAGTCCTGAATACCTCGACCAGTTCCGGCGGCTGATATTCCGGGACAGGAGCAGGGCTTCGGTATTCCTGTGGAGCATCGGCAACGAGGAGGGGCATATACAAACAAATCCATTGGGACGGCGTATTGCACAGACGCTGGTAGCGCGTCAGCAGGAGTGGGACCCTACGCGACTATCGACTTATGGGGCCGACCTGGCGAATGTATACAAGGGCGTGAACGAGGTGGTCCCCGTCCGCGGGTTCAACTATCGGATCTTTGCAATAGACCCTTATCATAAGGATCATCCTGCACAACCCATATTGGGTACGGAGATGGGCAGCACCGTCACCACCCGTGGGATTTATACGAAGGACAGCGTGGCGGGCTATCTGCCCGATGAGGACCTCAACGCCCCCTGGTGGGCCAATACGGCGGAACAGTGGTGGACCCTGGCGGCAGACAGGCCCTGGTGGATGGGCGGCTTTGTCTGGACAGGCTTCGACTATCGTGGTGAGCCGACGCCGTATCAATGGCCTAATATCAATTCTCATTTTGGGGTGATGGATATGTGCGGATTCCCTAAAAATCTTTTTTACTACTATCAATCCTGGTGGACGGATAAGGATGTGCTGCATATCTCTCCGCACTGGAACTGGAAGGGACGGGAGGGTGAGAACATTTCCGTATGGGTGAACAGCAATGCGGAGAGGATCACGCTCTTCCTCAATGGCAAGAGTCTGGGGGAAAAGGTCATGCCGCGTAATAAGCACCTCGAATGGAATGTGCCTTATGCACCCGGGAGGCTGGAGGCGGTGGGTTATCGCAAGGGCCGGAAGCTGACGGCAGTGGTGGAGACGACGGGGGCGCCGTATGAAGTGGTGGTGACGCCTTACCGGACGACGATGCTGGCAGATGGTCGCGATGCATCTGTGATCAACATAAGCGTAGTGGATAAACAGGGGCGTGAGGTGCCGGATGCGAGTGATCTGATCAGGTTTACCGTACGGGGTGGGATGAGGATCCTGGGGGTGGGTAATGGGGATCCCAGCAGCCATGAGCCGGACAAGTGCGAGGAGGGGAAGTGGCAGCGGCATTTGTTCAATGGGAAATGTCAGGTGATCGTGGAGGCCGGGGCAAGCCCGGATAGGGTATACTTTGAAGCATCGGCGGCAGGACTTCATCCCGGATCGACAGATATTTATTTAGTGAGACCCACTACAGGGGGATTCGCTGTCGCGCCGGATACCATGCATGTACGACCCATCGGGAAGATGCTGGGAGCGGATATTTCCTTCTTGCCGGAGCTGGAGGATAAAGGTATAAAGTTCTCCGACAAAGGGATACAGAAGGATGCGCTGCAGATACTGAAGGATCATGGCTTCAATTACATCCGGCTGCGGATCTTCAATGACCCGGCGCGGGACAGTGGCTATTCGCCCGGACGCGGCTTCTGTGACCTGGCGCATACCCTGCAGATGGCGCGGCGCATCAAGGCGGCGGGTATGCAGTTCCTGCTGGACTTTCATTACAGCGATTACTGGGCCGATCCTGGCAAACAATATAAGCCTGCCGCCTGGAAAGGATGTAATTTTTCCGCCTTGCAGGATTCGGTTTACGCATTTACGGTGCGGGTGTTGCGGGCGTTGAAGGACCAGGGCACTCCTCCCGACATGGTGCAGGTGGGGAATGAGATCAACCATGGGATGATCTGGCCGGAGGGAAGCATCAGCCATCCCGACAGTCTGGCCGCGCTGGTCCGGGCGGGGATACGGGGCGTCAAGGCCGAGGATGCGGAATGTCCTGTGATGTTGCATATAGCCCTGGGCGGGCAGAATGACGAGTCGCATTTCTTTCTGGACAATATGTTGCGCCGGGGTGTTCAGTTCGATGTAGTAGGGTTGTCCTATTATCCCAAATGGCATGGGACCCTGGCTGATCTGTCTTATAATGTCAATGATCTTGCCAGGAGCTATAAGAAGGATATTATCATCGTGGAATATACGCAGCTGAAGAAGGAGGTGAATGAGATCGCTTTTTCCATTCCGGACGGCAGAGGGAAGGGGACCTGTATCTGGGAGCCGTTGAATACCTGGGAGAGGATCTTTGATGAGCAGGGGCGGAGCAATGAGCTGTTGGGGGTGTATGATGAGATCAGCAGGAGGTATATAAAAGGGAAATAATGTCTTCGGGTACCCGCATTTTCCTTTTCGGCTTTTACGAATTCCTTTTCTGAAGTAGTATTGACGTAGTCCAAATTTTGGTAATGGCAGGTTTTTGAAGCACCTTCTAAAAAATACTTGCCATGAAGAAAACATTCAAAACTAAAAGCTTTGTCAGCATCGGACTAATGGTTGCGATGCTTTTTTTATCTGCTGCCTGTAAGAAGGACACCCGTTCCATGGACGGACCGGCTTCCACCACTCCACCACGGGCTGTCACGTACACCCTGATATGGTCGGATGAGTTCAACGGTACCAGCCTGGACCAGACCAAGTGGAACATCAATACCGGCAATCCGGGGGTCAACAACGAAAAAGAGTATTACCAGGGCGGCAACATTGCCGTCACGGGAGGCAACCTGGTGATCACGGCCCGTCAGCAGACGGTGGGAGGACAGCCATACACCTCCGGGAAGCTGGATAGCTATAACAAGTTCTCTACCACCTATGGTCGGATAGAAGCACGTATCAAGCTGCCCATGGTACAGGGCACCTGGCCGGCCTTCTGGATGCTGGGTAACAACATCAATACGGGTGCGGGCTGGCCTACCTGTGGTGAAATAGACATCATGGAGCATGTCAATACCACCAATACCATCCTGGGCACCATGCACTGGAACGGCGGCAGCGGGCATGTACAATATGGCAGCAGCACGACCACTACCCCCGGGGATTATCATGTATATGCCGTGGAATGGGATAATAGCAGCATCCGCTGGTATGTCGACAATACCCTCTACGTAACGGGGAATATTGCGGGTAACATCAACAACACCGGTGCCTTTCACCTGCCTTTCTTTATCATCCTGAACCTGGCCATGGGTGGCGATCTGCCGGGCAATACCATCGACAATGGCTCGCTACCCACTACCATGATGGTGGATTATGTACGGGTATACAGCATGAGCACATCGGGTGGCGGCGCGCCTATCGGCCAGACCATCACGTTGAAGGGGAA
>DASZWE010000421.1:0-6385 GCA_035546735.1 Puia sp. | reverse complement strand
ACGAGATCCAAAACCCCGACATCCTCACCATCTGCGACTTCGGCCAGTCTTCCAGCCAAAAACGCATGTATGTCATCGACCTCTATGCAAAAAAGCTGGTGAGCCGCAACTACGTGGCGCATGGCATCAGCTCCGGTAAACAGTTCGCCAGCTCCTTTTCCAACACACCGGAATCGCATAAAAGCAGCCTGGGATTCTATGTCACCCGCAACACCTATGTAGGAGAAAATGGTCTCTCCCTTCGCCTGGATGGCTTCGACAGAGGCTTCAATACCCTGGCGGGCGAGCGGAATATCGTGATCCATGGCGCACCCTATGTCAGCGACCGTATCCTGGAAAAATACGGCGTCATGGGAACGACCTATGGCTGCCCGGCCATCCCCGAAGAGCTGAGCCGCGACCTGATCCCGGTGCTGACAGGAGGCTCCTGCTTCTTTATCTATTATCCTTCTCAAAGGTATCTGTCCCATTCCTCCGTCCTCAACGGCTAACAGCGTACAGGTGATGCCCGGCACAGGATTTTCTATGGTACTCAAAAATCAGATATGCCAGCTTCACAACAAACGCTCGTCGTGTCAAGCCCTGCATTCATAGCCGACGGCCTGATACCCGCTAAATACACCTGCCAGGCGGAAGGCGTCAGTCCCGCCCTGGTCATCGACAACGTACCGGAAGGTACCCATAGCATGGTGGTCATTGCAGAAGACCCCGATGCCCCATCCGGCGCCATCACACATTGGGTATTGTATGACATCCTGCCCGGCAATAGCATCGAAGAAAACACGGACGAGGGCGTCAAAGGGATCAACAGCAAAGGAGAAATGGGCTACCTGCCCATCTGTCCTCCCACAGGCATACACCGGTACTTCTTTCACGTCTTCGCCCTGGACAGCGGCATCGATCTCCGGCCGGGGGCTGATCGCAGTCAAGTGGAAAAGGCGATGGCGGATCATATCCTAGGGGCGGGCACGCTCATGGGCCGCTATGGCAAGCCCGAAGAGATCCGGGCGGCCATCGATGCGTAATTAATTTCCCTATGTACGGGTAAGGATACGGGGATCGATATTTGCATCGCCATCCTAAACGAGTTTTATGATCAGTAGGGATGGAGCGCTCACCAGCCTGTGGCAGGCCACGACGTCCAGGGCGCCGGAAAGCTATAATGGCAACAGGATAGCCGCCGCGGATAAATTTTTCGATGTAATAATAGTAGGTGGCGGTATTACAGGAGTGAGCACCGCGATTCTCCTCCGGCAGGCAGGATTCAAATGCGCTATCCTGGAAGCGCATACCCTGTGTTTTGGAACGACGGGCGGCACAACAGCCCACCTCAATACCATCCTGGACACACCATATCCTGCTATGATCAAAAACTTTGACCGGCAGACGGCGCAAACCGTGGCAGATGCCACCCGGGCGGCCATCGGCCTGATACGATCCAATATAGAGAAATTCGATATTGCCTGCGGCTTTCAAAAGACAACAGGCTACCTGTTCTCGCAGACAGATGAGCAGACAAAGGAGCTGGAAGAGATCTACGAGACCAGCCGGGGATTGGGCATCGAGCTTGGTTACACCGACTCCATTCCGGTCGATATAAAAATGATCAAAGCGCTGGCTATTCAGGATCAGGCCAGGTTCCATCCCACCCGCTATGTGCATGGCCTGGCCGAAGCTTTCCAGATCATGGACGGCCGCATCATCGAACAGTGCCGGGTCACGGGCGTGGAGAACAACGACCCTGTCACCGTACATACATCCGGTGGCGATATACAATGCACGTATCTTATTTATGCCACCCATATTCCACCGGGAATGAATATCCTGGACACCCGTTGTGCGCCTTACAGATCTTACGCCATAGCGGCAACATTGAAAGGCGGATACCCGGAAGGGCTTATCTATGATATGTACGACCCATACCACTACTATCGGACGCAGACCATCGACGATCAGCCCTATCTTATCGTAGGTGGAGAAGATCATAAAACAGGCCACGGAGATAATATCCAGACCTGTTTCGAAAAGCTCGAAAGCCATATCCGCGAACATTTTCCGGTAGACACGATCGGGCATAAATGGTCTTCACAATTTTTCGAATCCGTGGATGGACTTCCTTATATCGGGCATCTTCCGGGCCAGCCGGGTAATATCCTCGTGGCCACCGGCTTTGGTGGGAATGGTATGATATACAGTGGGATTGCCGCGCTGCTCTTTAAAGAAATGCTGTTGAAAGAGCCCGAAAAGCTGGCCCCCGTCTTCAATCCCAACAGGATAAAGCCCATAGCAGGGTTTACTAATTTTGTACGGGAAAATGCAGACGTAGTTAAAAAATGGGCCGGTAAGCTGCTGCCGGCGGATAGACTCGCCTCCTTTTCAGACATGGCCCGGGGTGAGGGCCGGATAGTGAAGCTGGAAGGAGAGACCCTTGCACTGTATAAAGACGAACGTGGCGAGCTGCATGCCATTGCTCCCACCTGTACACATATGGGCTGTCATGTCACCTGGAATAATATGGAAAAGTCCTGGGATTGCCCCTGTCATGGCGCCCGCTATTCTCCCGATGGCGCCGTTCTCACTGGTCCGGCGGACCGGTCGCTCGAGATCATCGATATCCAAAGTTTGGTAGAAGGTGGTTGTATATGACAGGAGATTAAATGGGTATTAAATAACAAACAGGCAACTTCCCCATTTTTCATGCGTATCTATCTTCCGGATAGCTATGCACAGAACTTCCGCCAAAAAACTACTGTCAGTGAAAAAACCCATGTTGGCCGCGGTGTTGCCGCTGATCGCTACCGCAGCCCTGGGACAGGTTCCGATAAATGGAACAGTATATGATAGATCCATGATGTATGGCCTGCGTGGCGTCAGCGTCATGGGAGCCTCCGGCGCGGGCGCTATTACGGACTCGCTGGGTCATTATCATATCAGGCTGGCAACCACCGACTCTATTTATTTTTCTTACCTGGGCAGAGCCACCTCGAAATTTCCCGTAAAGGATATTCCTTTGGGCTTCCCCTTCGATATGAGCCTGGAAGTGGCGGTGGATTCATTGCCCTCGGTATTTGTGCGATCCGGCAATTACGTGGCAGACTCTTTGGAGAACAGAAAAGAATATAAAAAGATATTCGACTATGAAGCCGACTATCTCACCGGCATGAAATCCAACAAGCGGGGCGCCGGGTTCGGCATAGGCCTTGACTTCGACCTTCTGCTGGATGGCAAAAAAAATCGGCGTATGCTGGCCTTCCAGCAGCGGCTGGAAGAAGAAGAAAAAGATAAATATATCGACCACCGCTTTACCAGGGCCATCGTAAAAAGGATCACAGGCCTCCAGCCGCCGGCCCTCGACACCTTCATGCGTCAATACCGGCCATCCTATGAATTTATCCAAAGCTGCGAGACGGAATACGAATTCTACAAGTACATACTGGAATGGAGCCAATTCTTCGGAAAGGATTGGAAGGCTACACACCCTGATCAGGCGCCATAAACCCGGCCAGTTCCCCGCCTCCGTTATATTTCCGGAGGTGGCGGTGGATTATACAGTTTCTTCCCAAAAATATAGAACACCCCCATTTGAAATAGACTGTTCTTCAACGTGCCCGCCGGAATAGGAGCCGTCGAGCTTCCGCTGGTGGCCTGGTTGACATTTTCCAGCCCCAGGTTATAACGTACGTCAAAACCTATGTTGAAAGGACTGCAATATCCCAACCCCAGGACCCAGCTAAGATCCGTGGACTTGAGCTGGCTTTTTATATTATAATTCACCGAGTTGGTAGACCCGACCAATGTCTCATTGACCTTGCCGCTTAACAGCAGACCCAGCTGAGGACCGGTCTCTACAAAAAAGGCCATCGGCAATTTATATTTCACCAGGACGGGAATATTAAGATAGCCCAGGCGGTAGGCCTCCGTCGCAGTGACATAATAATTCTGCTCGGGCCGGCCGGTTGCACCTTGCAGGGCATAGACAACCTCGGGCTGCAGACTCCACTTTTTTCCGAACAGGATGGAAGCAAACGCTCCTCCCGTGAAAGTGGTGACGGGATAATAACGCATGGTCTGGGTATTCCCGTCGACGATGGTGGTGGGGCTGCCGCTCGTCATCAGCTCTGCAAAACCTAACCCTGCCTTTACGCCGAATTGTACCTTTTGTGCATGTGTTGTCAATGTCAGTGTTGAAAAGATTAAAAAGAGATTAAACGCTGATTTGTAGGTAGATAGTCTCATAATAAATCGAATTTCGTTCTCTCTCACGATGATAATCGAATATAGGGTGCCTCGTAACAAGCGATTAACAAAATACCTGTCTGCTACCACTCTTTTGCAACTACACATTTATGCGGGGGATTTATACAAAAATTATAGATGTATTTGTGATGCTAAATCCTTTCTATGTGTAAAGCATTTCTTTGTTTGGCAGTTATCCTATACCCCTTCCTCTCCTACGCGCAACAATCGCGGGCGGATTTTGAACGCGGGCTGAATGTCATGGAAAAACAGGGACAGATAAGAAGAGAAGGTAATAAGATCATCGTTCTGAACCAAAGACCCGGTGACACAGCCTTTGCGCGGCAGCTATATAATAAAATGCTCGAAAAGGTCGATCAGTCGAAAAACCCTTATACCATCGCCTTTGAGATAGGTCCCCGGTATAAGAACATCAAACCCGCGCCCAACAACAACAAGCCGGCCCCGCAGACGACTCCCGCCGTTATCGCCAAACCCGATACTCCCAAAACCATGGTGTATAAACCCCAGCTCATGCAGGCCAATACCACGGTGCGGCAATTCATGTATTTGAAGAACGGGGATTTCGAACAGGGCTATTTCCGCAACCTGCCCGGCTGGCGCATCGACGGCAGGGCATTCAATCAGCGGCAGGGTAACGATATTTATACCTGGAATCATTTTAATGTCGTGTCCATGACCGACATCGGCGGCGATTATTGGGAAGATATAAAATTTCACATCGGCTATAAACACCAGCACTGGATGACCAGTCGCACCGATAATATATTGGGCAATGCCAACGATGGAGGCGGCGCCACCGGAACGCTCACCTCCGACCCCTTCAAGCTCTATCCCAACCAGAACTTTATCAGCTTTCTCGTGTCCGGCGGCATGGACATGAATAACCTAAAAGTAGAATTCCTTCAGCTCAACATCGGCCCCCGCCTGACCGGCAATGTCCGCAGCCTCACGCAAGGGCAGCGACCTGCATTGCCCGGCGTCCACCAGGGCGCAGTAGGCACCGTAATGGACACTACCTATCAATCCGTCCGTGGCATCAGCCCAAAGACAGGCCACAACAGTCATATCTTTCGCCGGGAATATTGGGATGTTCATGGCCTGGATACCTCAAAATTTTATGTCATCCGCGTCACCGATAATTCCACCAATATGGACTGGGGCATCATCAATGTAGACGACTTCAGGATGCTCAAATACAACCCCACCGCCAACAGCGAAGGCGACGACTCGCTGAAAGTGCAACTTATCACTATAAAGGATATGGTCAGCAATCTCGACCGGCAGATAGTCGTTGACCAGTACGTGCCCATTTATGGCGCCGTGGACCTGCATACGCACCTGATGAGCTATCTGGGATTTGGCCGCAAGCTATTGTATGGCGCGCCGGACATCGGCTCCATCGTACCCGCGGGAACATATGGGTGTAACGCCTCGGACTATCGGGCAACATCCGTGGAACAATGCCTGGGCAACTGCAATTCGGCGCATGGAGGCTGGGGAATAGACAATACCTGTGGCAATTATATTCGCGCCGCCGTCCTGAATTTTGCCTTTGATGGCGATTATGAGAAACGGGTATCACTGGATAGGAATCCCCACGGCGATCATCCGCACGAGGGCTATCCGAATTTTTTATACTGGCCGCACTTTTCCAGCGTCAGTCATCAGCAGATGTATGTAGATTGGATCAGACGGGCCTACCAGGGCGGACTTCGGGTACTGGTAACATTGACCGTGAACAGCGAGCTGCTGGGAGGGGTGGTAAGCGGCGATCCCCCTTTTGATGACAAATCAGCTGCAGACCTGCAGTTAAACGAAATAGTATCCTTTGTAGGCCGGCATTCGGATTTTATGCAGATAGCCTATAAGCCGGAAGACCTGCGCAGCATCGTACGCAGCAACAAGATGGCGGTAGTGATAGGGATGGAGGTGGATAATATCGGGAACTTCAATTATTCGAATGTCAATGCCAGCGAAGGGGCTGTGGCCGCGGAGATACAACGGCTGTACCAGAAGGGAGTGCGATATATATTCCCGATACACCTGGTAAATAACAAATTTGGCGGCTCTGCCATATACAGCCTGCTATTCAATCTGAGTAATAAGTATACCACCAGCAGACCCC
>DASZWE010000420.1:0-5333 GCA_035546735.1 Puia sp. | reverse complement strand
CACGCCCAGTTCGACAAATTAAAAGATTCCGTAGTACAGCTTTATGGCGTCGTCATGACGGCAGACAGCCTCAAAGGCATACCCGCTGTGAGCATTGTCGTCAAAGGACGTAACCAGGGTACTTATTCCAGCGACCAGGGGGTATTCTCCATCGTAGTGCTGAAAGGCGACCAGGTGGAATTCACCAGCATAGGCTATAAGCCCGTCCTGGTCGATATCCCCGATACCTTCCATGGTAATCAATACAGTGTCATACAGTTGATGGTGCAGGACGCCCAATACCTCCCCGCCACCATCATCAAGCCACGGCCTACCCGGGAGCAATTCGAGCGGGATTTTGTCAACACGCCCGTGCCGGATGACGACATAGAAATAGCCCGGCAGAATACCTCCGCCGCCAAAAGACGCATTTTGGCCCGCACCCTCCCGGCCAGCGCAGGCGAGGCGGCCAGCACCTATCTGCGCCAGAATGCCACCCGGTACTATTACCAGGGCCAGGCGCCACCACAAAATATCTTCAACCCAGTCGCCTGGGCCGACTTTATCCAGGCCTGGAAACGGGGCGATTTCAGGAACAACAATTGACCTGGCCAGGGTCCAGGCCACCGGGCCGCAACGCCCATCATGACCGTCCACAGGATCACAGGACCCGACCAATTTCCGAATAACCAAGCTATCTATATGCACCTCGAAACAGCTCGAACTCCATTAAAAAAATCATTAACACCGTGAGTGAAAAAATCGCAGTCGTCGGCGCCGGCACCATGGGTAATGGCATCGCACATGTATTTGCTCAGAATGGATTCATTGTCAACCTCATAGACACCAATCCGGCCCAGCTCGACAAAGCCCTCCGGACTATCGCCAAAAATCTGGACCGCCAGATTGCCAAAGGCACCCTCACCGAAGACGCCAAAACCGCCACCTTAAAGGCCATCACCCCCCACACCAGCCTCACAGACGGAGTAAAAGATGCCCGGCTCGTCGTAGAAGCCGCCACCGAAAACATTGACATAAAGCTCTCTATATTCCGTCAGCTGGATGAGCACAGCCCCGCCGGCTGCATCCTGGCCACCAACACCTCCTCCATCTCCATCACGAAGATCGCCTCCGTCACCCGCCGTCCCCAGTCCGTCATCGGACTGCACTTTATGAACCCCGTCCCCGTCATGAAGCTGATCGAGATCATCAACGGCTACGCCACCGACAAGGACATTACTCAAAAGATGGTGGAAATAGCGGGAAAACTAGGCAAAATACCCTGCGTCGTCAATGACTACCCCGGATTCGTCGCCAACCGCATCCTCATGCCCATGATCAACGAATCGATCTTCAGCCTCTACGAAGGCGTGGCAGGCGTTCAGGAAATAGATACCGTAATGAAGCTGGGAATGGCCCATCCCATGGGGCCCCTGCAATTGGCCGATTTCATCGGACTCGATGTCTGTCATTCCATTCTGAAAGTTCTGCATGACGGCTTCGGCAACCCCAAATACGCTCCCTGCCCCCTGCTCACCAATATGGTCACGGCAGGATACCTGGGCGTAAAGAGCGGCGAAGGATTTTATAAGTATACCCCCGGCAGTAAGGATCTGACAGTCAGCAGCAGGTTCTCTGCTTAGACGCCATTAAAACGTCCGTTTCAATTTAAAGCTGCCGGTAGCAGTCAATCCCGTATTGGATTTATACAATGTTCCGCTGAAACTCCCTTCAATAAATCCGCCGACAGGGCCAAATGTGCTGACATTGCAACTCAGGCTCTCTTTTTGGTAATAAACCTCGTTGGAAGCTCCTACATATATATACATGCTGTCAAGGGAGACATTCCCGCTAGCCGTCAGATTCGGCAGGCGGAAACTGACCTGTTCATTCGCTGCGCTGGTCGCATAAAAGAAATCTTTGTCGCTATAGTGATCATACGAATAAGATACATTATCTGGCGGCGAAAGGATGTTGATCGCTATGCCATCGACATTAACCTTGACAAACTCCGTTGGATCAGTTCCACAGGCGGTCAGCTTTCCAACATCGACAGCTCCTGTATCCACTGTAAGAGAGGTACTACTCAATACGGAGGAAGAAATATCCACGGCGGTCAGATCCACCTGTACCTGATCTGCATTGCATCGCGGTATAGTCTTGGAGAAACCGCCCTTGTCAAGGCTCACCCGGTAATTGACCCCTTCCAGTCTGATATTTACAAATCCATTCGTCAATGTGGCATCCGAACAATCCACCACCGTCCCGCTCAAGGACAGCGTTGAATTCAGCACCGTAGCGACGACCGTACCGATATCCTGATCCGTCAGGGCAGGCCCTATATTGGCGCCCGCGATTAATGTCCCGCAATTACTATAGACGCGTAATGACAGCAGCTCTCCCTGGGGAATCAACCCGCTGGCCCGACCCGCCGAATCGGTATAACCACCCACAGTGCCATATGTCGGGGAAGTTATCGTCACACTTACATAAGGCACAGGATTACCATGCTGGTCCTTCACTACCATCTTAAAGTTCACCGCCTTGGCTGGCAGGTCACAATTCCAGAAAGTGAAGTGCGAGGTCTGCCCGCAATATTGATCTCCTTTTCTTACCGCCGCCCCCTGCTCGATCCACCTGCCCGTCGTATCATTGAAATACCATAATGGGATTGTTGCCGGAGCCTTGGCCTTTAATACATCAGGTATTTTCATGCTAAGGCTGGCCGTCTTGCCTGGTGCGATCTGCAGCTGCTGCCCCGCATCGCCTTCCATCTCCACCACCATCATACCATAGGTCTGCAGCAACGTCTCTTTCCCATCCATCCCGATACCACGCAGGTCGCCCGGCATATGTTGAAAAAGGACAGAGTCGGTCGGATCGATATAGGCAGCAAATACATGCACGATACCCGCATAGACCGTATTGGTGGCAGCATCTACCACAGAGGTCGCGTCAAAGGTCACCGAATCTCCCTGCGCTACCGTAATAATCCCCCCCGAAGAAGCAGCGAACGTTCCTTTGGACACTCTCGGAATCAGCTTGATCGACACATAGGCAGACCCGCCGTCGCCGATAATGATGCTGCGCGAACCCGAAAAGTACCCAGCTTTGCTAACCTTCACATAGCCAAAACGGGAAGACATCTGTATATCATTGAATACAAAAGTACCACTGCCATCTGTAGTCGCAGCACCCATACCGCTCGTCACCGTCGCACCTTGCACGGGAGTGCCGTTCTCATCCAGCACGATACCCTGCACACTGGCAGTCACCGTTTTATCTTCGGGAAGATCATGGGAGATAGATGCGGAGGTATCCGCAGCATACTTATTACAGGAAATGATGGCCAAAGCACAGGCCAATACAATGAGGGTCAGGGTCAGATGGAGGTTTCTCAAGGGATATTGATTTGCTTAGGGCCTATAACGGCTAAACTCCCCCCTAAAGTATGTCTGTAGGCCTCCGTCGGAGTTCGGGACCTACGGTCCTGGACGAGCTCCATTCAGAGGCTCCTGTATGTTTAGCAGAAGCTCACCCCTCATTATTTGATCTGGCTCCTTTCCTCATTTAGCCAGTATCCCTTCCTCATGTTACAGGGCCCCTTCCTCATTTTACAGCGCTCACCTCCACATTTCGCAGCTCCTTCAGCAGGTACTGAACCTCGGCACCCCGGTTCCTGGGCACCCCAATGGTCATGCTGCAGAACAGCTGCATCTCCTGCCGGATCACCCGTCCATTGTATTGCTTCACCACCCGCATGATCTCATTCAGCTGCGTATAGTCGAATTGCACCACCAGCTCCTGTTCCACCTGCTTTTGTACCAGCGGCGTCGTCTGCAACGCCAGGGCCGCCGCCGACTTATAGGCATTGATCAGCCCCGGTATCCCCAGCAACGTCCCCCCGAAATACCGTACCACCACCACCAGCACATTCACCAGCCCCTTGCTGTCTATCTGCCCCAGTATCGGCCGCCCCGCCGACCCCGATGGCTCGCCGTCATCACTCACACGATACACATTCCCATCCAGCCCCAGCCGGTAGGCAAAACAATGATGCGTAGCCTTGGGATGCAGCTTCTTCACCTCCTTCAGCTTCTCCGAAAAGTCGGCCACGCTGCCCACCGGGATGGCATAGCCGATAAACTTGCTGCCCCTGTCCTTGAATTCCGCGGTAGCCTCTTTTTCGATGGTATAATAAAAGTCTTCGTGTGCCATGTTTTAAGTTAAAGTGCGGGAATTGGTCTTGCCCGGAAAATAGACCAATTCCCGCATATCACTAATGTCTGTCCTTCGGACGAACCGCCCCAGGCGGTTCCTGATAATGTCTGTCCTTCCGTCCCATCGGGAACTTCTGGCCCGGTTCATCAAAATCTTCCGGCCCGGCCTGTCGAAATCCTCCGACCTACCCTGGCCGGTAATAGCTTATCACATCCGAAAATAGTTTCTCCTGCCCTACCAGCCGCCCGCCCCGCAATACAGGCGATGCCAGCCCATCCGGTATCTGTAACGCCTCATTGGTAATGATCCTTGCCTCATCCCAGTATCCCTCATCGATAAAGGATTGCAGCACCGCCGCTCCCCCTTCGACCAGCACGCTCGATATCTTCAGTTGATACAAGGCCACCGCCAGCTGATGCACCAGGCTGCTGTCCGTCGCCAGCTGATAATACTCCAGATGCCCCCGCTGCTCATGCAACAGCTCATTGAACACGATCGTCCTTGCCTCCCCGTCAAAAAGCCGCAGATGCCCCGGCAGGCTCAGGTCCTTGTCCATCACCAGCCGGACAGGATTAACCCCCTTCCATAGCCGCACCGTCAGGGACGGGTCATCTACCAGCGCCGTGTTCGTACCCACCAGTATCGACGCCTCCTCGCTCCTCCATTTATGCACCAGCCTGTTCGTATATTCATTGGAGATCAATACCCGTTTCGGGTCCCCGTCAAGGTTCGACATCGACCGGCCCCCGCCATGGTCTCCAGACCCGCCAGAGTCTCCCGCCCCGCCAGGGTCTCCACGCTCGCCAATCCCCGCAATCCTCCCATTCATGCTCTGCGCCCATTTCAGCACGATATAAGGACGATGCTCTGTATGAAAAGTAAAGAACCGCCGGTTCAGCTCCCGGCACTCCCGCTCCAACACCCCCACCGTTACCTCCACACCCGCCGCCCGCAGCTTCTCGATCCCCTTCCCATCCACCTCCGGGAAAGGGTCCCTGCATCCCACCACCACCCGGTGTATCCCCTCCCGTATGATGAGATCCGCACAAGGCGGCGTCTTGCCAAAATGCGCACAGGGCTCCAGGGACACATAGATCGTAGATTCCCGGATCAGCGGCTTGTCCTCCTCCTTC
>DASZWE010000419.1:0-7580 GCA_035546735.1 Puia sp. | reverse complement strand
TTGGGTGCTGTCCAGTTTTGGGGTGGATGAAAAACGACTGGTGATTTTGAGGGCGCGGACTACCACGCGCGACAACGGTACGTATGAAGTGGAGCTGTTTTATGGAAAGTATATTGCCTATGCCCTGCCGGATAAGGTGGTCTTCACCTTTAATGTCAGGAATTATAAGCTACCCAAGGGGATCACTTTCGACTATGACGACGGCTCGAAGAAGAAGACGGCTGCCGGCGATGGGCGTGGCAGGGTGGAGCTGACCTATAGCTCGTATATCATCAATAAGGGGGTGCCGGATAGTGTGTTCCGGTAAGTTAGTTCTCTTCGATCTTTTCGTCTTCCGCATTGGCGAGCACTACCTGGCCCATCTTTTTCAGCGGGTTCTTCCTGTTGTCTTCATACTCCTGTCTGTTGCGGATAATGTCTATACAGGCATAGATAGACGCCAGGAAGGAGGTGGCGTCGGCCTTGTTCTTGCCGGCGATGTCGAAGGCCGTACCATGATCGGGTGAGGTCCTGACCATTGGCAATCCGGCCGTATAATTAACTCCCTCGCCCGAGGCCAGTGACTTGAAGGGGATCAATCCCTGGTCGTGGTACATGGCCAGCACCGCGTCAAATCTCGACTGATAATTACGGGCGAAAAAGGCATCGGCGCTATAAGGTCCGAATACCAGCATATTGTGCTTGGCGTCCTTGATGGCGGGCTTGATGATCTCTTCTTCTTCTTTTCCGATAAGGCCTTCGTCGCCTGCATGGGGGTTCAGTCCCAATACGGCGATACGGGGTTTGTCGATGCCAAAATCCTTTACCAGGCTGTCCCGGAGGATATTCAGCTTGGACAGGATCGCCTCCCGGGTGATATATCTGGCGATGTCTTTTACGGGCACGTGCTCCGTGACCAGCCCTACCCGGAAATTATCGGATACCATCAACATCAGCACGTCGCTGGCATTGAAAGCATGTTTCAGGTAGGGGGTATGCCCGGTGAAGTTGAAACTGGCGGATTGGGTATTCTTCTTGTGAATGGGGGCGGTGACCAGGCCCTGGATCTTTTTATCCCGCAGGGCATCAACTGCTGTAGTGAGGGATTTTACGGCATAGCTGCCGCCGATGTCGGTGAGCTGTCCCGGCACGATGGCAATTTCTTCTTCCCAGCAGTTGTAAATATTCACCTGCTTGTGTGCGATACGGGAAAAGTCCTTTATGCTTTGGTAGTTGAAATTGGCGTCCGGAATGGCCTTCCGATAGAAATTGATCAATTTATTGGAGGCAAATATGACAGGCGTACATAATTCCAGCAGACGGTGGTCGGAGAAAGTCTTGATGATCAGCTCGGTCCCGATGCCATTCAAGTCTCCGGCGGAAATCCCTATGACGGGTCTTTGTTGTTGGCTCATTCACTTAATTTTCAGCGGTAAATGTACGATTTATTAACTTTACCCCCATTTTCATGTATACCCTCAAAAAATCCCTGGGTCAGCACTTTCTCCGGGACGAAAATATCTCCCGCAAGATCGTGGCTTCCCTTCGCGAGATCCTTCCTGCGGAAGGCGCGCGGCTGCTGGAAGTAGGCCCTGGTGCAGGCGCTCTTACAAAATATCTTTTTGCAATAGAAGGGATTGACTTCAAGGCCGTGGAGCTGGATGAAGAGAAGGTCGGCTATCTCCAAAAGACCTGGCCTTCCCTGGCTGGAAAGATAGTCCATCAAAGTATCCTGGATATGGGCCGGCCGTTCGAAGGTCCCTTTACCGTCATAGGTAATTTTCCCTATAACATCTCTTCCCAGATACTTTTTAAGATGCTGGATTGGAAGGACCAGCTGCTGAGCATGACCGGGATGTTCCAAAAAGAGGTGGCTCAACGGGTTGCTGCACATCCGGGGAACAAGGTCTATGGGGTGATCAGCGTTCTGATTCAGGCATTTTTTACGGTGGAATACTTATTCGAGGTCCATGAGCAGTGTTTTCAGCCTCCTCCAAAAGTAAAAAGCGCCGTAATACGTCTTTTGCCCAGGGCGGTCCCCCCCTCTTTCAGAGATGAGAAGAGCTTTTTTCTGCTGGTGAAAACGGCCTTTAACCAGCGCCGAAAGACATTGCGTAATGCAGTAAAACCTCTTTTTGAGCAGACGGAGGACCCTGTTTTCGACAAGCGTGCGGAGCAGCTATCCATTGAGGATTTTGTCCGGCTGACCTGGAAAATGCGTTGACCCGCCACCGGGTGGCAATGCGTAGGCAAACAGATATAAATAAACAACTATACCAACCCCATGCGAAAAGCGATCATCACTGCCAAAGTACACGATTATCTCCGGGAAAGACTGACACAAAAAGGATATACCATCGAATATGCGCCTCAGATGACCTATGAAGAGCTGGCCGCCTCGATTGCGGGGGTGGAAGGGCTTATCGTCACCACCCGGCTAAAGATCGACCGGGCCCTGCTGGACAAAGCGTCTTCTCTTAAATGGATCGGCCGGCTGGGCAGCGGCATGGAGCTCATCGATGTAGAGTATGCTTCTGCCCGTGGGATACAATGCGTCAGCAGCCCCGAAGGCAACCGGAATGCAGTGGGAGAGCATGTACTGGGAATGTTGCTGGGGCTGATGAATAAGCTGTATACCAGCCAAATGGAAATAAAAGAAGGCAAATGGATCCGGGATGCCAACCGGGGTACGGAGCTCACGGGCAAGACCATAGGTATTGTGGGATTTGGGAATGCCGGAGGCGCTTTTGCGAAACTCCTGACTTCTTTCGACGTCACTATTCTGGCGTATGATAAATATAAATTCGACTTTGCCCGGGGCAATGTGCGGGAAGCTTCTTTGGAGCAGCTGGCCCGTTATGCCGATGTGATCAGCTTTCATGTTCCCCTGACGGAGGAGACCTTTCATATGGCCGGGGATAGCTTTTTCAATTCCCTGGAGAGAAAACCCTGGTTCATCAATGCATCCAGGGGGAAGGTCCATGATACTGGGGCGCTCATCCGGGCCCTGGAAAAGGGGAAGATCGCCGGTGCGGCCCTGGATGTACTGGAAAATGAGAAGCTGGAGACGTACACGGACGTCCAGCGGCAGCAGCTGGAATGGTTGTTGCAGAGGCCGGATGTCCTTATAACGCCCCATATTGCCGGATACAGCCATGAGGCGTTCTATAAGATGGCCAAGGTCGTATTGGAAAAACTTGGTATTTAACCCTGCCGGTGCGCCCATATTTGGTTTTTATTTTTTTCCCTACCTTTGCAGTAAGTTATAAATAGTGCAACGCTTTTGGATTTCTCCTAAGGCGTTGTATTTTTTTTCTTTGTTAACAGAGCGGACATGCGTGCACGTTAATACCGGCATGCGTGATCGTTTAAACTAAGGAGGCAATTATGAGTGGTTTTACCTATTTTACCAGGGATGCGTTGGAGCATTTGAAGTCTGATCTGCAACGACTGAAGACAGTCGAAAGACAAGCTGCTTCCAAGGCCATTGCAGAAGCCCGCGAAAAAGGGGATCTCCGCGAGAATGCCGAATACGATGCGGCTAAAGAAGCACAGGGATTGCTGGAAGCAAAGATCCAAAAGCTGGAGGGCGACCTTGCCAACGCGCGTATCATCGATGAAGGCAGTATCGATACCAGCAAGGTATCCATATTGACCAAGGTCACTGTGACCAATCTGAGCAATAAAAAGCAAATGACCTATCACCTCGTCTCGGAGAAAGAAGCCGACCTTAAAGTGGGAAAGATCTCCGTGACATCTCCTATCGGGAAAGGTCTGTTGGGCAAGCAGATCGGGGAAGTCGCCGATGTTCAGGTGCCTGCCGGAAGACTTCAGTTTAAAATAGAAAACATTACCGTGTGACAATTTTCTCAAAGATCATTGCGGGGGAAATACCATCGTACAAGATCGCAGAGGATGATAAGTTCTATGCATTCCTGGATATTTTTCCCCTCCAGGAGGGGCATGTGCTCGTAGTCCCGAAGATAGAAGTAGATAAGTTCTTCGATGTGCCGGATGATTATCTGGCCCGGATGCTGGTATTTGCCAGACCCATTGCACATGCTATTGAGGCCGCATTCCCCTGTGATCGTTGCGGGCTGTCCGTAGTTGGACTAGAGGTCCCTCACGCTCATTTGCATCTGATACCGATCAATAGCGCCAATGATCTTAATTTCACCCGTGGGAAGCTCAAGCTTAGCCCCGAACAGTTGAAAGCCGCACAGGAAAAAATTATTCGCCATCTCGGTTAGCCATATGCGAATGAAACAGATCTTACTTATAGCCGTCATTATCATTGTCAGTGGGACCTTCTTTTCGAATCCCGCTGTGTCCCGTAGTCCCCTGACCATTGAAAGGGTATCCGCCGACATGACCATCCGGCAGGTACAGCAGGGGAAATCCGTAACATTGAGAGGATCGTTGTACTACCAGCGGAATGGCAACCTGGTCACTCATTTCGTTTACCCCAAGGAGTATATGATCGTTGCCAACCGGCTGGGTGAGACAAAGCTGTACGACCCGGTAAAGAATACCGTCGTCGCCTATCAGAATTTTTTGTTCAGCACGCAGTCTTCCCAATTCTATTATTTCTTTTCCGGGAAGGTATCCGATATGGGTTTGACCCGCATTGGCTATGTACAGGATAAGACATACAATGAGGCGGGCATGTTGGTAACGGAATGGAAATTAAAGACGCCGGATAAAAAAGCGGCGATCCAGCGTATCAAGATCGTCTATGATGGACAGCGGCCCATCTATATGCATTATGAGGAGGCCGGCGGCAGGGTGTTCCGGAAGGTGTTCTACTACAACTACCAGCTGCTGGATACCTATTATTTCCCGGCTACCACGACCGAGATATTGTACGACAAAGGCGACTCGGTGGTTTCCAAGACCAACTATACGGATTTTAAGCTCAATGAAAGCACAACGGCCGCCTGGTTCAATTATACCATCCCCCGAAACGCAAAGATCGAGCAATGATAAAACCTTCTTTTTTAGGGGTGTTGCTTTTCCCGCTGCTATTTGCCCTGTCCGTCAGGGCGCAAACGGCAGAGGATCTGGCGCTTGTCAGGGGGCAGCATTTTACCACGCCGGATGAGTTTGCTCATTATCACGGACCCGCCAATAACGAAAAGACCCTTCAGAACAAACACCATAATGTCATTGCCCAATACAATCCTGTATCGCTGATCCTCAAAGGTGCGTTGTTAGGCTATCAGAAGATCCTCTCCCAGCAGCTGGCAAGGAATTGTCCGTATGAGATATCCTGCTCCAATTTCAGCAAGCAGGCTATACGGGAGTTCGGTGTGTTCAAAGGGGTCTTTATCAGCGCAGACCGTATCCTTCGCTGCAACCGCATAGGATACGAGGATGTATCGCCGCTCAGCATCAATCCTGCCACAGGCCGTATCATCGATTCCCCCAATATGTACCGATGAAGAGAGCAAAACGAACGTCGTTCAGGATGCTCTTTTGGCTTTTGATGGTCCTTCCTGTTGCCCGTGTGCGTGCCCAGCAATTCGGATTCTCAAAGGAGCTGCGTTTTGCCCAGTATCTGCAGGACAAGGAGGCGGTGCCGGAAGCCATTCGCGTGCTGGAGCAGGTAGATACCATGACCCTGTCGCGGGCGCAAAAGGATTCTCTTTTTTATATGCTGGGCTGGGCCACCTACAGTACGCGGCAACTGGACAGGTCCATCGGCGCTTTTTTAAAGGTCTCGCCTGATTTTTCGAAATATGATAAGTCCCGATTTTTCGCCGCTTATTGTCAGGCTTTTCAGGGGCAGGGACACGCAGGGGGACGCATAGACTCCGCCTCCGAAGGCTTGCGGCAGCTGGTCCTGCCTGATAGTACGATGCGGGAATTGCGGAGCCTTCAGCTGGCAGGAATGGCGCTGCTGAAAAGGGATTATAAGGCTTTTCTCCCCGAACAGCAGCAGTTCACCTATTCTTCCTATATTTTTGAGAAGGAGGAGCGCCGGATGCAGCTGTATTATGACAAGCTAAAAGGGTTCAGGCATAAGAGTCCGGTGCTGGCCGGCGTATACAGCGCGCTGGTGCCGGGTCTTGGGAAATGGTATGCCGGGAAAAAGAAGCAGGGTATTGCCGCCTTCCTGCCCGTGATCTCCCTGGCGGCGCTGACCTATGAGGCTTATCGTAAGGACGGCGTAAAGAGCGCCCGCTTTATCGGCTTTGGTTCGCTGTTCACTATCTTTTATATCGGGGATATCTGGGGCAGCACGTTGTCTGTTAAGATACGCAGGAATGAATTCTATAAGGAATATGACAATAAGATACTGTTTGACATGCATATCCCTCTTCGTAATTTTTTCAATTAGGGGGCAGGATGTCCGGGGGCAGGGTCTCTCCGTACAGGACATCCGATGGGCAGCAGACAGCCTGTACAAGGCGGGGCGTTATCTCGATGCTTCCATCGCCTATGAACGTATCTTGTTCGAAAGCAATGACCTTTCCTGGCAGCTCATCGCCATCTTTGGGAAGACCCGTTGTCTAAAGCAGGAAGGGTTCTATGATCAGGCTATGACTTTTTTGGAGAATTGGCAGGCCTATCCTTTTCCCGACAGCAGCCTGGCGGAGATACATTACCAGCAGGCGCTCTGTACGTATCTGGGAGGTCATTTCGAAAATGTGCTGTCCCTGGTGGACCGCTGGTCTTATGAGCATGGCGGACATCCGCCCACGCCGATGCTGGTGGTGCTGAAGATCCTTTCCCTCAATGAGCTGGGGCGATGGAAGGAGGCTTCTGCTACTTATCATGACTTTATTGCGCAGCGGGGGCCTGCTGTGACGCCTCCTGATCTTTACCGGCGAATTCCACGTCTTAAAAGCGTCGAAAAGGCCCAATGGCTTTCGCAATTCATACCCGGAGCAGGGCAGTTCTATGCCGGCAGGCCTGGTGAGGCCATTTTCAGCATACTGGTGCAGACCGCCGGTATCTGGTTTGCCGTCGTCAGCTTTGAACAACATTATTATGTATCCGCGTGGCTCATCGGCGCGGCCCTTTTCGGGGCCTTCCATATGGGAGGAGTGCGGCGTGCGGAAGTGCTCGTGCGGCAGTCCAACCGGAAGAAAATGCTGGCTTTTAATGAGGCCGTGCGGGAGCAGCTGGTGTCGTTACTTCAACAATGACGGGCGTTCCGTGATCTCGTGGTATTTTATTACGTCTTTTGCATAATAGTGGATGACCATGCTTTTTCTCGTCAGAGAGGGGTCCTTTACAGGCATGCCCCCGTGTATAAGGTTGGCATGCCAGATCAGTATATCGCCTTTTTTGGCGAGGAATACTTCCGGCCGGAGGGATTGTTGTTTTATCTGCTCTTCTATCCTGTCCTCATAATCTACATAGTCCTTGTTGCCCAGGAGCAGTGAGGTTTCTCCTTCGTTGAAATCGCTGTTCAGCAGATAGGGGAGCCGGTGGCTGCCGGGGTAATAGAAGAGGGGGCCATTGTCGGGGCTGGTGTCCTCCAGGGCGATCCATACCGCTATGAGATAGCCCAGGGGATAGGTGGTCATGTGGATACTGTCGGAATGGGCCCGTTGATTACTGCCGTATACAAAGTTGATGGTTTGAAAGGGGAC
>DASZWE010000418.1:0-3674 GCA_035546735.1 Puia sp. | reverse complement strand
CCAGTGCGCGCCCCAGCGAAGCCGTCCCTCCCCTGGGCAATGGCCATCCTTTCAGATGCCCCGATATCATCAATACCAGTCCGATGGCGGCCGTCGTAGGTTCCGTCAATGGCAACATCGAATGCGCCGCCATCCCGGCCCATAATCCACGGGCGGCATCCGTCTTCCATCGCTCCGCCAGCCGCACCGCGGAGGGGAGCGCCTTCAGGCCAAACGACGCCATCATAAGGGGATGTTTAGGAAAATGCAACGGCCCCAGCACATCGGGCGCTATCGAAGGCCAGTCCCTGACCAGGGACTCGAACACCCGCCGATAGGCTCCCTCATCGTCTCCGAGCAGCCGGGCAGTATCCGACACCGAACCAACCAGGGTCGCTGCCGTTCCATCATCAAAAGGATGCGCCGCCGACACAGGCGGATAGATATATTCCAGCCCATGCTGCTCCAACGGCAGCGTGCCAAAGAAAGGCGAATTGGCCGCCATGGGATGGATGGCCGAACAGACATCATGCACAAAGCCGGGCAGCGTCAGCTCAGCGCTTCGCATACCCCCGCCAATCTCTGACCTGGCTTCCAGCAACAGCACGGAAAGCCCCACCTGCTGTAAAGCAATACCGGCAGCCAGCCCATTAGGACCAGACCCCACCACCACGGCGTCATAATCTTTCTTGCTCATTCACCGAATATAACGCTATTTTCAGAAAGCAGTTATCGTACTTCGACGGCCCTCCACCAACGGATACTTCTTATGACTCCTGTCCAGCACCACATAGATGGAATCCTTGAATTCATTGACTCCCGACAGGATGATCCTGTCGTCCGTAGGCCGGCTGTAATGCAGCGTCATACGCTCATCACGGGCATTGATATTCTTGTTCTGCAGGTACAGCACCTGGTTCACCGTATCCGCCTTGTAATAGAAGTAACGTCGCTCGCCCGCCATGCCCCCTACTTCCCACCGGGTGACGCCGAGATCACGTGGTGCTTTCAGACCCGCCAGTCTTCCTCCCAGCTGCGTCTCCGGTTGATTGAGCTGCCTGTTCTTCTGATCATTCCTGACACGCAACGGCGAATACCCGATCATCCGGTCGGCGATGGCCTGCCGGTTCGTCTTATAAGCTAGTGAAGACCATGATTCGAAAATGGCGTCCTGCCACCGCACAGAATCCTTGGGACTATAGGGGATCAGCTTCCCGTTCAGCCGGAACTCCGTGACATTATAATAGCCCTTTGTCCCCGCCAGCCCCGGCGAACTGGGGATATTGTAGTTATTGCCGTTGAAAAACCCGTACGCCCACAACGCAGCAGCCACGAACACAAACAACACATTACCCGCCACCTTCAAACCGCCACGGGTCCATCGTTGCCACCTTGCCGACAGGTCAGGATAATACCGGTAAGGGGCCACATCCTTCTCCCGGACCAGCAGGTTCCATATCTTGGGAAGATCGTACCAGGCTATAAAAATGCCGATCAACGCAAAATAAGCGGCCGGTACCGCCACACCCGCATCATACGCATGATTGGCGATACAGATGTTGAAGGTCACCACCGCTGCTAACGCGGCCCCTAGCACGGCCGTCTTACGATGCAGCAGCAACAGACCCGGAACGATCTCCGCGAATCCCAGGAACACCGTATAGCCGAACGATACCCCCACATGACTCCAATATAGCTTCTTCTCCGCCATATCCACAAAAGGCGTATTCAACATGCCCACCGTCGGATATACCATCTGCATCGGGAACGCCTTCTTGAGCCCCCACCCGATCATCCCATACGCCAGGCGATAACGCGCCAATACCCGTATCCAATAGTACAGGTTGCTGTACTGCGTACGACGCCTGTCCAACAACGACCATAGGGTCCCGCCAAGCACCGCTACGCCGAACACCAATATCAGGTTGATATAATTGTACAATCCGAAAACACCTTCCTCGCTCTCTATCGTCACTATCTGAGGCGGCCAGAAAGCCACGATCTCCTGGAAATCGTTATACGTGATCTTCGATAGCTTCAGGCTGAACAGCCGCTGGTAAAAGGCCGGATACGTAGGTATACACAAAAAGAGGAAATACAGGAAGAATATCCTGAAAGCTATCTTCTGATAATTCTTCCAGGGAGTCTTCCCCGGCTCGCCCAGTGGCGCCACATATACAGGTGGGCGGACAGCCCTATCTATGCTGAGGGTAGTACTTGACATAATACGTTTATTAAATTTTTACCGGATGACGACGGCCTTCGAACATCAAATATTTTTTATTGATCTTTTCCAGCACTACATGGACTGAATCCTTTTGCTCATTGACCCCTGAAAGGACAATCGTGGAATCATTGGGCCGGGAGTAGCTGAGAACCATCTGCTCGTTGCGCAACTGGCTGTTCTTATTCTGCAAATGCAGCACCTGGTTCACCGTATCTGCTTCATAATAGAAATAATGCCTCCCCCCAAAACCCGACAACTCATAATTTCGGTCGATATCCTTTTCATGATAGGCTTCCCCGCTGCTCTTGTCGACCACAACCGGCCGGTTATCACGGATAGTCAAAGTAGACCACTTCTCGAACACCACATCCTGCCAGCGCACCGCATCGGTCTTTGAATACGCCAGGGTATCCCGGTTCAACACGAACTCCTTTACATTATACACGCCAAAGGCGTTGCTGAGCCCCGGCGTATGCGGCACCTTATACGGATCGCTCGCATAGCTGTCGAATGCCCTCCAGGCAAAAAGCACCACGAAAAAGAGAAAGGCACAACGCAGCCCCAGCCGCAACCGGCGCAGCCGCGTATCCGACAAGTCCGGAACAAACCGGTTGGCCTTCGTAGCCTTTTCCTTTACCAAAAGATTATACAGCTTTGGTATATCTTTTACGAACAGGAAAGCAGCCATCAATACGATAAAGGTGCTCAACGTTTGCTCCCCGATGTCGTAAAAACCATTGGCTACCGCCACATTGCCGATAAATCCGAAAATCAGTCCCACTCCAAACGTCACCATCTTCCGGAAGAATAGCAGGAAAGCCGCCAGTATCTCGACAAATCCTAAAAATGCCTCGTAATGCGGGGAGATACCCAATGTCTGAAAATAGATCTTCCAGGCATAAAAATCCCCATAGTTGGTCAGCAGGTTGCTAAGGGAAGGGTAAGGCATTTGCAGGGGGAACAGCTTGATAAATCCATAGGTGACCAGCACCAGCGCCAGCCGGTAACGGATGATCACCCGCAGCCAGTAATACAGCTGATCATACTCTTTCCGGTCATTATCCAGCCGGGTCCAGATGACAGCCCCGACGATGGAAATAAGTATCACAATCCCCCAGTCGGCAAAGCTCCCAATACCATAGGCAGGTATGCTGCCCGACGGCAGGATATGCAGCTGGTATTTGGACAGCTCGAACAGGTAGTGAAAATGGAGATGGCCCCAGTCGATAGTGAACAGCTCCCGCCAGAACTTCCAGTCCAGCGGAAGGATCAGGATGGTAAAGAAGAGAAAAAAGAACCTGAATAGGACCTTCTCCCAGCTCTTCCATACAGTAGTAGTCGTAGTCATATTAGTATCCAGGATTTTGATCAAGGGTTGGATCAGCTTGTCTTTCGGGCGTGGGTATGGGAAAAACATACCGGCGAACATCACTCACATTCAGCACCGCCGCCGCCCTCCCCGTACGCA
>DASZWE010000417.1:0-3472 GCA_035546735.1 Puia sp. | reverse complement strand
GTTTGGCCGGCGGGGAGGAGCCTCCCTTTTCACAGGCCTTCCAGCCAGGAGCATCGATAAGCCAGCCATGGTCACAACCACCAGGCCGCAAAGATAGAGTCTGTTCTTTTTCATAGCCTCACGTTAGAGGCCAAAGATAGGGCATCCATATACAATTCATCCCCCGAAACTGCAACTTCATACACCCATCCCTTTCCCCGCCGCGGTCCACACATCATCTTTGCAAAAAAAATTTAAGACACTGTTATGAAAAAGATCTTACTCTCAGCTGCCCTTGCCGGAATTTCGTATTTCACCCATGCACAGGTCGGCATCGATCACATCAGCTATGGCGTCAAAGGCGGCCTGAACCTGGCCAGCGTAAAAGGGAAAGACGTGGAAGGCACCAGCACCCTGATAGGCTTTCACGGTGGCGTACAAGCGAACCTTCCCCTGACGGGTAGCTTTACCCTGCAGCCCGAGCTGTTTTACTCGGCTGAAGGAGCCAAAATGAAAGTTGAAATGCAAGGCGATGGCGACGCGATCATCGAAGGCACCGCCAAGACCCATCTCAACTACCTGAACCTCCCCGTGCTGCTGCAATATCAACACGCCAGCGGCGCCTTTGCTGTGACAGGCCCTCAGATAGGCTATCTGCTTTCCGCAAAAGTAAAGATGAATGGCGAATCCGCGGATGTGAAGGGATCGTTCAACAAGATCAATGTTGGCTGGACCCTGGGTGTAGGTTATGTCATCCCCACTACTTCCATTGGTATCGATGTCCGTTACAACTTCGGACTTACCAAACTGGCGAAAGGTGAAGATGGCGAGCCCTCCGCAAAAGCCTTCAACCGCACACTCCAGGCAGGTATCTTCTACAAGTTCTAAGAACGATCCCCCGTAAGGGGGATCATTTTTTAAAATTTATAAGAGGCCGTGACCAGCAGCGACCTCGGAGCAATAGGATTGATGCTGTACCGGTCATGCACCAGGTAATTCAATGTATTTGTAAGATTGGACAGTTTGGCCAGTAAGCTCAGCCGGCGGAAAGTATACCCTGCGGAAAGATCCACCGTCGTAAAATCGCTCAATGCTATCTGCCTGTTGAACGCCGGCGTCTGTCCCACCGTATTCTGGTTCCCGCCAAATCGTTTGCCCGTGTAGAATGCGGAGACGCCCAGCTTCAACCCCTTCAGAGAAGTGTTGGTGAAAGTATAAAACAGGGTAGTATTGACAGTATTCTGAGGGCTGTTGTTCAGCTTCTCTCCTTCAACTACCGAACCCTTGCCGCCGGGAGAATGAGTGTAGCGGGCATTGTTATACGCATAGCCGGCGTTGAAATACATGTTACTGGATAAAGTTCCGCTGATGTCTACGTCGAATCCGTCGCTGGTGGTCTCGCCCGTAAGCTCTTTTATATTCGTATTGGTATTGGGGCTGCCATCCGCCAGGGTGATGGCCTGCTGAGCCAGGTTGCTGTTCCGGATCCTGTATACGCTGAAGTTGGCGGCTACCCTGCCTTTGAAGAAAATACTTTTCCATCCCGCCTCGTAGTCGTCGATGAAAGAGGGCTTCAGGGGATTGTTGTAGATGTCCGTACCGGTGTTGACGGTGAAGCTGTTGGCATACGCCACATACACCGATATATTCTGCAGCGGCTCATAGATGATCGCGCCCTTCGGAGAGAAGGCGTTGTTGTAGGCATTCGCACCCAGCGTCGTCGTATTCTTGATATAGTTATACGTGGTGGGCGCCTTTGTTTCCAGGTACGACCAGCGCAGCCCTGCCAGCACTTTCAATTTGGACGTGAGAGAAATAAGGTCCTGTACATAATAGCCCAGGTTGAAATTTGGTGATACCGTCCTGCCCGTGTCCAATGCGTCGGGGACATCCGTACGTTGCGCGTACTTGCTCATATCGAAAATATTGATCTTATCATAAGCGGTGCCTACAACACCCGTGCTGCTGGTAAGCCTGAATGCATCGCTCTGTGTTTGGATGCGGACATAGCTTGTACCGATCAGCACCTGGTGGCTGACGCCTCCGGTCTTGAATCTTCCCGTCAGGTCGGCTTGCAGGGTTGAATTGACCTCCCTGCTGCGGGCGCGGCTAAGGGACCTGTTCCAGTTGCCAAGACTATCGATGGCGTTATTGGGCGTTCCTGCTCCATAAGTGTCTATATTCACGATCTGCCCGCCGGCGATGAAATTCAATTTCCAATTCTCGTTGAATTGATGAGTGATCACCGCAGAGCCGGAGGCCGTTTTGGAATGATAATAAGCCCAAAGAGTGTTGATATAACGGCTGCGGCTGGCAGGTATGATGGCATCGATGTTCTGATTCAACGTGCCGATGCCCATGTCCGGTGTGAAATTGGCGTCCAGGTAATCGCCTTGCAGAAGGATGGTGGTCTTCTTACCCAGCTTGTACAAAAGGGAGGGATTGACATACTTCCGTTGTGTATGTACCTGATCGCGATAGCTGTCGGCATGTTCATAGGTTCCAACTACCCGAAAGGCAAGATGGTTTGTAATAGGTCCATAGACATCCACCACCGGCTTGTATAAATTGTAGCTCCCCGCATTCATCGATACCTCGCCACCCCAATCGTAGCGGGGCTTTTTAGTGACCATGTTGACGATGAGGCCCGCCGAGGTATTGCCGTACAGGATGGCGGAGCTGCCTTTGAGCACTTCTATCGACTCGAGCGTACTGGCCTCGGGGAAGCCGGCCGTATTGCTGACGATGCCATTCTTGAAGATGCCGCCCGTATTCCCGGCAACGCCGATGGTATATCCCCTGGCGGAGAACGTTTCGGCTACACCAAGCCGCTGTTGCGTGAGCGACACGCCGCTGACATTTTTCAGCACATCACCCATCCGCATGGCCTGCTGGTCCCTGATGACAGCGTTGCTGACGATGCCGGTGGACTGGGGATTATCCAAAGGTGCCAGCCCGGCTTTTCCGAAAGACACCGGCTTTTTGATGGGGGTTTTATCCGATGTCACCAGGACCTCATCCAATTGTTTGACCAACTTTGGTACGCTGTCCGTGTCGTCCTTGAGATTGCTGTTGGCGGCAGACGCGCTCCCGTCTTGGGCAGATGCAGTATATATTATTGATAATGAAAGAAATAGGAGTAAATGATACCTCATTGGTCAGTTGCTTTGCCGCAAAGCTATCGACACCCTCTTTCCCGGGCGCCCGCAACTGGTAAAATTGCTTTACGAAATAGGAAAAAATTACCCTCAGGCATTTTCCCGAAAAAAAAGAAATATATCCGTCCCTACGGCCTGCCTGTCCAGCATTCTAAGCATATTGGTAACCTGCCCGCGATGATAGGTCCCATGATTGACCACCTGGTACAGCGTTTGCCAGAAAGGCTGTGTAACATGGAGTCCTTTCCCCGTAATAAAATGCACCGGCTCCTCCGCACCGGCGCCGGCAGCCAGGCGCTCTTTCGCCAGGGTCACCTGTTCGTCCAGCAGGGGTA
>DASZWE010000416.1:0-3698 GCA_035546735.1 Puia sp. | reverse complement strand
GAGCGCTGCGGTTTCCTTTATGGCTGCCTCGAAGGCCGCGGGCGTCAGAGCTTTTCGCCCCCTGGACAACACTTTTTCAAAGGAAGTATACCCTTTCTTATTCAGGATCACATTGGCGGGAAAATATCCCGGGGGAGGCGTCAGGCCGGCGGTAACTTCCGCGATAAACCGATCTTTTGTAAGACCGGGGCGCAAAGCATAATTGTTTCGCTTCTGGTGGCCCAGGGTATCATAGCGTTGGGCACCCAGGTTCTTGCCGCAAGCGCTTCCTGCGCCATGACCGGGATAGACCACAATGCTATCGCGCAATGGAAGGATCTTGTTTTGTAAACTGTCGAAGAGAAGTCCTGCCAGCTTTTGGGGTGTCAGCTGGGGATCCAGGGCCTGCGCAAGGTCCGGCCGGCCGACATCACCGATAAAAAGAGTGTCGCCTGTGAACAAGGCCCGATCAATACCCTGTTCATCCTTCAGCAAATAACAGGAGCTTTCCATTGTATGGCCCGGCGTGTGCAATAACCGGATACGGCAACGCCCTAGTGAAAGTTCTTCACCGTCCCGTAAGGGACGGAAAGGGAAATCAGGCTGCGCATTAGGCCCGTATATGATCTCCGCACCCGTCTGCCGGCTGAGATCGAGATGTCCACTGACAAAGTCGGCATGGAAATGGGTTTCCAAAATATATTTTATAACAGCCCCCGAATCATGGGCCCGTTGGATATAGGACGCTGTATCCCGGAGGGGGTCTATGATGGCGGCTTCGCCATTGCACTCGATGTAATAGGCTCCCTGCGCCAGGCAGCCCGTATAGATCTGGTCTATCAACATTGCCGCAGTATTTATGTGTACTGCAAGCTAAAGAGGATAAAGCTCTCGGTGTATGATATGCGTCAGGGCCCGGGGTGATGCCTGTCAGCCACACCCATTATTTGAACTGCAAATGCAGGGAAATGACATCGGATACCAGATTCGTGGTCTGGGTATAGTGACCGTATCGCAGCTCCAGCGCGCTCAGGTGCGTCCCGAATATCCCGTTGGGAGGAGCTATCCGCAGGCCGGCCCCAAAGAAGCCGCTGGAAAAAGAGGACAGTGCATAATTGCTCGTAAAATATTTGTCTGTTGTGAAATGCTCTTCATAAGGGGCGAAGTATTTTACCGCCGTCTGTGTATAATACCGATAGAAGGGGGAGATAGAGAAGAAAGGCGTCACTTTCACCGGTACTTCCAGGCTGGCCGTATGTGCCTGCAGGCCCCAGGTATCGGTGTAATAGCGGTAGTACCCACGCAGGATGACCCTGTCACCCATGAAATAATTCAGTCGCAGTCCAATAGGCAGCTTGAACCGGCTGGAGGGAAGGTTTTCCACCGCGTCGGTGCCATTCGTGAAATAGACACGATGAAAGGGCAGGCCCAGGTAGCCATTCTGCTGTACGACATCGAGGAGCAGGCTTGCCTGCAGTCGTGTGTTGATGACCTGGGAGAAAGAGAAGGAGGCTGTATAGGTCTGGCGGGGGCTGGAACCGTAATCGGGATGTCTTCGCTCGCCATAGCCGCCATAGGAGCCGGCAGGCTCGAATTCCGAAGGATATATGAGCTTGACCTGATCGAAGTAGGCGCTCAGCTTTAGACCAAACTCTCCATTGTTCTTTGTCTTTTTGGTAGCTCCTGCGTTGAGGCCAATGGATTGGTAATTGAATTCGTTGGAATAATAGGCCCCCAGAGTGAACGAAGTGCCTTTTTTTTCATTTTCGTGTGTCAAGTCCAAAGACGGGTAGAGGCGAAGCCCGTCTGTCCGCCTGGACGCGCCTGTCTTGGATATATATGCCTGCGAGGCCGCGGTGTGATGGTCGATGCCCATGCCGGCCGTCAGGGTATTCTTACGTCCTTGCGCATCCCAGCCCACCCATTTCAGCTCCAGGCCGTTGGCGAGATCGGTGACCTTCTCTGTGCCGATGCCGCCGCCGATGGCGGAATGGTCCCCATTCTGCGTATAATAGCTCGATACCAGGTTTACTTCGTCCAGCTTCAGCTTCCGGGGCTGAAAGGCAGCTGTATCCTTCGTCACCTGGGAAAAGGCATGCAGTAACATAAAATACATACCTACTACGGTCAAACAAATTTTCTTCATGTAATAATAATGAATTAATTACAACCACATCCTCCACCTGTCTTGCCGCCGTTGGCGCCGGATGCGCCCTCGCGGTAGGATTGGAAATTGAGCTCGTTCTTTTCCACTTTCCGGCTGGAAAGGGACATCTCGGAATCATTGATCCTGCTCTTCTGGTATTCTTTTACGGATGTGCAGGACAGGGTCATTGCTGTGACTGATGCAGCCAGGCCGACCCGAAAAAGTATTTCTCTGTTCATGTGAGCTGTTTAATTAAAATGCAGGTTTTGCGATGTATAGACCTTGTCCTCGTCATCGATGAGGATGGCTTCGATGTTATTTATCTGATTGATCATATCCAGGCCGGCGTGAACACCCATGATCATCACAGGCGTAGCCATGGCGTCGGCAATCTCTGCATTGGGACATATTATCGTGACGCTTTTGATACCTGCCACCGGCAGGCCCGTGCGGGGATGGATGGTATGGGAATATTTCTTTCCATCGATGATAATATATTTTTCATAATTGCCGGAGGTGGCCAGGGCCATATTCGTAACATTTAGCCAGGAAAAAATCTGCCCTGCAGCGTTGGGATTGACGATGCCGATGGTCCAAGGCTCTCCATCGGGCTGATAGCCCCATGCCGCCAGGTCGCCGGATGCGTTGACTACACCGCTGGTAACCCCTAATGACTGCATGACGGACTTTGCTTTTTCGGCGGCATAGCCTTTCCCGATACCGCCAAAGCCTATCCGCATTCCTCTTTCTTTCAGATACACCGTCATATGCGATGTATCCAGCAGGACATTTTTGTAATTGATCAGTCTTACCATCTTCCGGGCAGTATCTTCGTCAGGGAGCTGGCGCATGGTTGTATCGAAATTCCAGAGGCTTTTGTCGACAGACCCATAGGTGATATCGAAGGCGCCCTGGGTGATCTGCGAGATGCGGAGCGAACGCCCGATCAGATAAAAGGTTTCGGGGTCTACGACTACAGGAGCAATGCCTGCTTCCGCATTGATGCGACAGGTGTCACTGTCTTCATTATAGGTGGTCAACAGGCGCTCGATACGTTGTATCTCGGCGACGCCCGCATCGATCCTGTCCATGGCCCATTGTTCGTCCCGCGCGACTACGCTGATCTCGAAATGGTTGCCCATCAGTCGCATGGAACGTTTGAAAAGCTGTTGATCCATATCCGGGTGTTCTTTAATGAGCGTGATCCTCTTCGATGACGGCCTTTATCTGTCCGGCAAACGCTGCAGGTTTCAAGCCGGGATTGCCTTCCCATTGTTTCAATATTTTGCCGTCCGCGCTGAGCAAAAGGGTCAGCGGGAATTTGCCCTGTGTATTATATTGATCGGCCAGTTTATCATTGCTTTGCTGCTGCTCTTTGGGAAGCTGGTTCTTTTTCAGACGGGGAAAGTCCGCATTGACCAGTACCAGCGTGCTGTCTGCGAATGATTGGAAAGACGGGACGTCAAAGACTTCTTTCCGCAGCATGATACAGGGGCCGCACCAGTCGCTGCCGGAAAAGTTAAGCAGGATGTGTTTGTGTTGTTGCTGCGCCAGCTGACGCGCCTCCTGCATG
>DASZWE010000415.1:0-4460 GCA_035546735.1 Puia sp. | reverse complement strand
ATTTGTTATTGAATCTGAAACGCCCTTCGTGGCCGGGAGACCCCCCTTAAGTAAGTAGGATTCCTCCGGGACAGCGTACGCTGCCCCTTTTTTACACTTCCACAATTCTGTAATTTTTTGAACTATAAGTAACATACTTGTTAATCACAGGAGATAGCCTTTTGTAGAATGTCCTTGCACCTTTGGATGTTACATATTTGCTAGGTTCGTACACCTGTTTGGCAAAATATGCTACTATATCGACCATTTGCAGAATTAGTGAATGACCACTATCTCGAAAACTTGGATCTTCAATAATACTTTTGAGGGGTATGTTCCTTGAACCTCCTCCATATTGCATCATATTGGGTATCGGATTGTACCGTCTCATTTGACGTATCAATTTTACTAGTTTTCCTCCGTTGGTATTATCCGCGAAAACCATTCCCTTGTCATTATTAAAAGGGCCTGGGAAGTTTTTGTGCAATAGCGTGTTTTCAAAGCGCTGAATTAATAACTGCCATGCTCTCGAGAAAGGATCAGTTGTATTACTCTTGTCGACCCTTACGGAAATAATGCTAATATCATTTCTATTACTAAGCCAATCAACGCATTTTTTTAATAAATCCAGTCTATCGTTGCGTTTTATATTATTTTTCAACTTAGCTCTGCCAGACAAGAATACAGAAGCATGTATCTCTTCCTTCATCAAAAGCCCGTATTTAGCCTTTAAAAGTCTTTTGAACTGAATCAGGTCATCTAGCAAATTGAACCAATAAGATTCATGAATAATAATAGCGGAAAGTATAAAGTATTTGGTAGGACTATTGTTTGTTCCAGGGTCTCCGCTCTCGTCAACATACATGAGATACATAGGTATAGGGCGTTTATTCAAGCAATGATAAATTTCTTATGCAATTTATTCAAAGAATTGCATTTCAAAAATTAACATGCATAGCCCTAAAATGTCAGCCTTTCTTCTTCCCGCATTCCTTCCCGGAACAAGTCTTGTGCGTCTTTTGCTTCTCCTTCTTCTTATTCTTTTCTTTTCCCTTGTCACCCGCATAAGCCATACCTGCAACAAGCAGGACGGCAGTCGTAAGTGTCAGTATTTTGTTACTCGCTTTCATAATGACTTTTTTTTAAGGAGCTCAGGTCATTTCACGGTCATATCTTAAATATACAGCTTCTAATTCATCCCTCCAACTACAGGATCACTCCCCGCCCCGCGGAACCTACCAGGTCGCCAGCACCGTTACCCCGCCTTGTACCACCTGGTTCAGCTGGACGTTTATCTTCGTCCCCACCGGCAACAGGACATCTACCCTCGATCCGAATTTTATAAACCCATACTCCGCGCTTTGATCTACCTTCTGTCCTACGGACAGGTAGTTGACAATGCGTTTGGCCAGGGCGCCGGCAATCTGTTTTACCAGGATCTCTCCATGACCGTTCTTCAGCACGACGCTGTGCCGCTCATTTTCCGTGGAAGACTTGGGATGCCACGCCACCAGGTATTTTCCTTTGTGATATTGATTATATACTACCTCCCCTCCGATGGGATTCCGGTTCTGATGGACATTGGCGGGGCTCATAAAAATGGATACCTGTATACGCCTGTCTGAAAAATACTCCACATCGACGATCTCTTCGATCACCACCACTTTCCCATCCGCCGGGCAAACGATCAGGTTATCGCCCTTGGTCAGCTTCCGGTTCGGCACCCGGAAAAAAGAAATGAGGAACAGCAAAAGAGCCAGCGTTACAAAAAAGAGCAGGTAGCTGAGCCACAACACATGCGCGCTGATGAAATAAAAGGAGGACAGGTTGATCAGCGCAAAAGCAAGCGCACCGATGGCAATAGTAGGATAACCTTCTCGATGGATTGTCATTATATAAAATATAAAGAGGTCAAAGGTACAACAACCACATGATATACAACCATACAAAAGGCGTCGCCACCAGCAGGGAATCGAACCTGTCCAGGAAGCCTCCATGCCCCGGCATGATATGACCGCTGTCCTTTACACCCGCCATTCGCTTGAGCTTGCTTTCCAGCAGATCACCCGCCGTGCCTGCAACAGCAGCGATAGCAGCAATGGCTACCCAATGCAATGTCCATATCCAGTTGGCCTGACCACCGTTGCCCAGTCGGGTAGAAAAGAATCCGATGACGCCGATGACGATCACCGCCAGGAAAATGCCTCCTAATGTCCCTTCCCAGGTCTTTTTAGGAGATATTTTTGAGAAAGGCGTCTTGCCGATCAGCGATCCTACGATATAAGCCATCGTGTCGTTGATCCAGATGGAGCCGATAATGATCAGCACGAGGAGACTGCCCTGGAAACTGACGATATTCCCATAGAACATGGTTCGCAGATGCGTCAGCAATCCCAGGGACAACGATATATAAACAAGACCACCTGCCGAATACAGTATATTTTTTATGCTGAGCTGGCGGGTCAGTACGATCTCGCCCAAAGGCAATACAAAAAGAAAGACAAGCCCTGTCCACCACCCGATGACATGAAAAGGAATATTTCCGATGAGATAACCCTGGTTGGTGAAATACCACATAAAACACCACCCGGCGATCATGACGCCATAACGGTGGAAAGGGGAGATAGTGGCATACTCGCCGTCGATGCCCGCTACCAGCTTTTGATATTCATACCAGGCGCCAAAATGGACGATGGAGAAAAGCACAAAAAAGCTCCACACGTTCCATAGCAATCCGGCCAGCATGACGATCACGAAGATGGCAGCCGTTAAACTCCGTGTTTTAAATACTGAAATGTTTAAGGCCATGTCATATTGAATTATTCGGGAAATCCGCTGTAATGATTGTCATTATCCGCATACACTTCCGCGTAGCTGGTCCTCGATCGTCTCCGGAATACGGATAACAGCCCCACTACTATCGCCAAAGAAAGCAGCGCCAGGTACACGGGTACGTACGGATCTTCATCGATCATTTTCGGATAATAGGATACGGCGATCACCTGTGTGGCATTGATAAAGAAATGCGCCAGGATGGACACCCACAGACTGCCGCTATACCAGTAGGCCGCACCCAGCAATATACCCATGAACATCCGGGGCAGGAACCCCTGGAACTGCAGGTGGAAGGCGGAAAAGAACGCGCCGGTAAATACAATACCGGCCCACGGACTATTAAAACATTGAATGAGGATACGCTGCAACGCACCCCGGAAACAGATCTCTTCACAGACAGCGGGAATGGCGGCGATAATGATGACATTGACCACGATATCCATGGTAGAGTCCACTCGTAGAAAACTACCCATTTTCTCCGTGGCCTCCTTCTCCGCAGTGACCATCCACTGGGATAAAGGGATATGCCTGTTCAGCTGACCCAGCCAGCCTTCGAAGGGGAAAGACAGCAGGAGCAGCAGCACCCCTATTGCATAAAAGACAGGGAGCTGGGCCTTTCTGAAGCCAAGAAGATCCGAGGCCTTCCCATGAGTGGTCATCCTGGCAAATAACCAACCGGGAAGTGCAAATACACCTATGGAAGCCAGCATCTGCTCGAATTTCTCCCACCCGATGCCCTGCCCCGGTCTGTGCAGCAGGCTCAGGAACAAGAGGGTAAACACATAACATCCACCCAATAAGGCCATAAAAAGACCCAATTGGGCCCAGGGGGAAGGTATTTTCAGTCTTTGGTTCATAAATGTGCGGGAATTGTTCTTCCCGTGAAAATAGCCCAATTCCCGCAAAACGCTAATGTCTGAGGCCTTCGTCGGACCCGCTTAGAACTTCGTCGGAGTTCCGAGCCCTCACTCCTCCTTGTTCGTACCCTTCGTTCCTCGGGTACTTCGAAAGGTCCTTCTCGATCGTAACCTTCGTACCTCGGTTACCGTCCTTCTCAGTCGTAACCTTCGCCAAGGCTCGGTTACGGACGAGCCGCTCCTAGCGGCTTTACGGGCGCGTATGATTGTCTATCCTTTGACCATTGGGCATTTCGACGTAAATTTGCATCCTTCATGGCGATAAACATCGGCAATATACAACTTCCTGCATTCCCGCTTCTTCTGGCCCCCATGGAAGATGTGAGCGACCCGCCATTCCGCTACGTTTGTAAGCAGAATGGCGCCGACCTTATGTACAGCGAGTTCATTTCCAGCGAAGGATTGATCCGGGACGCCATGAAGAGCCGCCAAAAGCTGGATTTCTTCGAATACGAGCGACCCTTTGGTATCCAGATATTTGGAGGCGATGAGGAGGCGATGGCCATGAGCGCCCGTATTGTAGACACCGTCCAGCCCGACCTCGTAGACATCAATTTCGGATGTCCCGTCAAAAAAGTGGTGTGTAAAGGGGCGGGAGCCGCCGTGTTAAAGGATGTAGCCGCCATGACCCGCCTGACCGGCGCCGTCGTAAAAGGCACCAGGCTGCCGGTGACGGTAAAAACCCGGCTGGGATGGGACGACCAGTCGAAGAACATCGAAGAAGTGGCC
>DASZWE010000414.1:0-4795 GCA_035546735.1 Puia sp. | reverse complement strand
TGGAGATAAGATAGATTACCTTTCCATACACCGCTATTGGGAGGGCGGCTCCCCCGACAATTACTATAATTACATGGGTAACGGCGCCATGGATTTTGACGAAAAAATAAGTTTGGTAGCCGCCCAGATACGTGAAGCAAGGGCAAAGATGGCTTTTAAAAACCCTGTTTATCTTTCTGTCGACGAGTGGGGCGCCTTTGCCCGGAATTTCATGGCGGTGTTGCCGATCGCACAATGCCTCAATTCATTCGTCCGGCACGCCGATGTAGTAAAAATGGCCAACTTCACCATGCTGACTTCGTTGCTATCCAACGATCCCAGGAACGGAACATTTAAATCGCCCGTGTTTTATACTTTTAAGCTATTCTCGAATAATTGTCTTGGTCAATCTGTCGATGCTTATGTTGCCTGTGATACTTTTGGAACGGCGCAATACAGGGCCATCCCTTATCTCGACGTCACCGCGGTATATAACAGGAGCGAAGGCGTCCTATATATCAATGTAGTAAACCGGCACCAGTCCCAAGCCATTGCCACCGATATTATGGCTGCATCCGGTGATCTTTCCGGCCGGGCGGAGGCGAGTATCATCAACAGCGACGATCTTACAGCAGCTTTCAGCTTTGACAAACGATCGCAATATGCGCCGGTGACAGCGCCTGTCAAGCTGAACGGCAACAAACTGCAGTTTACCTTTCCGCCGCATTCATTTACGCAAATAAAAGTGAACATCACCAGTCAACACCATTAAATACTTACTATGACACTGAAGCAAACACTCCTGTTCTCGCTGGCTGCCCTGGCGGGCGCCAGCTGTCTGGCCCAGGACATCAAAGAAGATTTTTCACCCTCCGTTCTGAACCAGCCGGGGCAAGAATACCCGCAGGTGAACTCGCAGGGATACGCCCGGTTCAAGATACTGGCGCCAAAGGCGGACAGCGTCAGAGTGAGCCTGGGTCTGGGCGGCAGAGGCGGCACGGTGCTTACAAAGGGTGCGGATGGTTATTTTACCGGCACTACCGAAGGGCCGATGGATGAAGGGTTCCACTACTATCATGTCACCGTTGACGGCGGGATATTCAACGATCCCGGTACACGCAACTTCTATGGGTCGATCCGCTGGGAGAGCGGCATCGAGATACCTGCCCACGACCGGGATTTTTATGCCTTGAAGGATGTGCCGCACGGCGATGTGGTGCAGGTGCTTTTCCCTTCCAAAAGTACCAATACCAGCCGCAGGGCGTTTGTGTACACGCCGCCCGGTTATAGTAAGGATCTAAACAAGCGTTACCCGGTGCTGTACCTGCAGCATGGCTGGGGTGAAGATGAAACCGCGTGGAGCAACCAGGGTCACGCCAACCTTATCATGGACAACCTTATTGCAGACGGCAGGATCCAACCCTTCATCATCGTTATGACCTATGGCATAACGAACAATCTGCGATTCGGCCACATGCGGGAATTTAAGATCGATACGTTCCAAACCGTCCTGACGGAAGAGCTGATCCCTTATGTAGATGCGCATTTCCGTACGTTGGCCAACCGGGAGAACAGGGCTATGGCCGGCCTTTCCATGGGCGGTATGGAAACACATACGATCACGCTGAACAGGCCGGAGGTGTTTTCTCAGTATGCGTTGTTGAGCGGCGGCATTTATACGCCGGAAGAGCTAAAAGATAAAGCGAAACCGAAACTGATCTTTATAAGCTGCGGCAGCCGTGAAAACCCCGATCGCGTAAAACAAGCGGCGGACGCATTAAAACAGGCAGGCTATAATGCCGTTTCGTTCGTTTCCGAGCATACGGCTCATGAGTTTCTTACCTGGAGGCGCAGCCTGTACCAGCTGGCCCCGCTGCTTTTTCAAAATAAATAATGTAGAAGCGCTCTATGATCAAAAAGATATTTTTAGCTGTCTGCCTGTTTGCAGTGACTGGCGCCTATGCCCAGGTGGATAGGACTGCCCGGGTCGATACGGCCAACCTTCCTTTTTGGAATTATAAGCTGTCTTTTGAACAGCGTGTCGACGACCTGGTCGGCCGGTTGACATTGGAAGAGAAAGTCGCGCAGATGCTGAATCATGCACCGGCTATCGATAGATTGGGCATTCCGGCTTACGACTGGTGGAACGAGGTATTGCATGGCGTGGCGAGAACGCCTTTCAAAACGACCGTATATCCACAGGCCATCGCCATGGCGGCTACCTGGGATACCGCTGCGCTAAAAACAATGGCGGGCCAGAGCGCACTGGAAGGCAGGGCCATTCATAACAAAGCCATTGTACAACACAGAACGGGCGAGCGTTACCTTGGTTTGACCTATTGGACGCCGAACATCAATATCTTTCGGGATCCGCGCTGGGGCCGCGGCCAGGAAACCTATGGCGAGGATCCTTTTTTAACCGCCGAGCTGGGGAAGGCTTTTGTACGTGGTTTGCAGGGCGATGATCCGAAGTATCTGCAGGCCGCGGCCTGCGCCAAACATTATGCCGTGCACAGCGGACCGGAGCCGTTACGGCATGTATTCAATGTCGATCCCAGTGATTATGATCTATGGGATACCTATCTGCCGGCGTTTAAAGAGCTTGTTACTCATGGGCAGGTCGCGGGGGTGATGTGCGCCTACAACGCTTTTAAAACACAGCCTTGTTGCGGCAGCGATCAGCTGATGATACAGATACTCCGCGATAAATGGAAGTTCAATGGATATGTCACTTCCGACTGCTGGGCTATCGACGACTTCTTCAAGAACCATAAAACATCGGCAAACGCCGAAGAGGCGTCCGCTGACGCAGTATTTCACGGAACGGATGTGGAATGCGGAACGAATGCTTACCTGTCGCTGGTGCAGGCGGTGAAGGATGGAAAGATCAAAGAAGAGCAGATAAACACTTCTGTAAAAAGATTATTCATGATCCGTATGCGGCTGGGCATGTTCGATCCTCCGTCCATCGTAAAATATGCGCAAACGCCGGCTTCCGTATTGGAGAGCGGGCCGCATAAAGCACAGGCGTTAAAAATGGCGAGGGAGTCGATCGTGCTGTTGAAGAATGATAACCATACGCTGCCGCTCAGCAGGTCGATCAAAAAGATAGCTGTCCTCGGCCCCAATGCGGATAACAGCATTGCCGTGCTGGGGAATTATAATGGAACGCCTTCTGCGATCGTAACGGCGCTGGAGGGGATCAAAAAGAAGCTGGGCGCCCATACTGCAGTCGTATACGAACAGGCGGTCAACTTCACCAATGACACCTTGCTTTCTTATTCGGATGTCAGCAGGCAATGTTCCATTGAGGGACGGCAGGGTTTCAAAGCCGAATATTTCCCGGCAAAAGACCTGAGCGGGGCGCCTGTTGTCACTACCGAAAGCACCATCGATCATTTCTGGCAGGAAGGGTCGGGGGTGATCGCTGCTATCAAGGCAAATAATTTCTCGGCGCGGTATACCACTGACTTCACTGCTGCTAAAGACGGCGATATGACGTTCGAAGTGGAAGCCGATGACGGTTATCGGTTTTCGGTGAATGATAGAACGGTGATCGATGCCTGGGCAAGAAACCGTTGGGGCGCACGCCGGTACCGGCTGGCCACTAAGAAGGATTCCGTTTACAAGCTGACGCTGGAGTACTGGCAGGGAGAAGGCAAAGCCAATGTCCGTTTGCGCGCAGGCAATTACGTTAAGACGGATATGGAGGCGCTTGCCAATAGTGTAAAAGACGCCGATGCCATCGTGTTTGTAGGCGGCATATCGCCGCAGCTGGAAGGAGAGGAGATGCCGGTGAATTATCCCGGATTTAATGGAGGCGACAGGACATCCATCCAGCTGCCCGCCGTGCAGACGGCAATGATGAAAGCGTTAAAGGCGACGGGCAAGCCGGTCGTGTTTGTCATGATGACGGGCAGCGCCATTGCCATACCGTGGGAAAGCGAGCATGTTCCTGCCATCGTCAATGCCTGGTATGGGGGGCAATCGGCGGGTACGGCGATTGCGGATGTTTTGTTTGGGGACTATAATCCGGCGGGGCGGCTGCCGGTGACCTTTTATAAAAGCGATAGTGATCTGCCTGCCTTTGAAGATTATTCGATGAACAACAGGACCTATCGCTATTTCAAAGGCGATGCTTTATATCCGTTTGGGTATGGATTGAGCTATACCACCTTCCGGTATGATGAGCTGACAATGCCTGTATCGGCGCGAAGCAGGACCGATATTCCCGTAAGTGTCAGGGTGACCAATACGGGACGCCTGGACGGTGACGAAGTGGTACAGATCTATATTTCATATAAAGGGCAGGCTATCAGGGTGCCGCAAAAGGCTTTAAAGGGCTTTCGGCGCGTGAGTCTGAAGGCGGGGGAGAGCAAAGTGGTTCGATTTGTTTTGAAGGCGGATGTGCTGGCGGTGGCGGGCGCGGATGGGACCATGATCTATCCCAAAGGGAAATTGGTTATAAGTGCCGGTGGCGGGCAGGCGGGTGTGAAGCTGGCGACAGCGGGTAATGTGGTGGAGGGGACAATTGAAGTAGAATAGTGGAGGGCGGTAGGTAATTGCGACTTAAATTTGATTGCGAATTATTAGGTTTCTGTAGTTAAGCAAATGATCATAAGCTGTCTTAACGTAGCTTTCTTTAAATAGCTTTTTCTTTCGGTCACTCCACTTTGCTACGCTTTCCATGACCTGTTCAAAAGAGTAGCTTGGGTGTTGTTCAAGAATAAATGCTACAGTCGCTAATATCTCAAGAGATAGTTCGGATGCAAAGCCATTGATTAACTGAACTAAATTATTCAACCTTTCTTTCTCT
>DASZWE010000413.1:0-8262 GCA_035546735.1 Puia sp. | reverse complement strand
ATTACCCTCTCCCCGCTCGGTAACACCCACCATCTGCGTCTTCCCATAGCTGTTCAGATAGTCGGAAGGCCATAGCATCACTACTGCAATAAGAATAGCAGCGGCAGCAGCCATACCGGCTATATATCCCGGGAATCGCGTCTTCAATTTCACCACCCTGGCGCCGCCTCCATCATTCTCTCCCATCGGGTTTCCGGTATCGATATTTCCCCCCGACGTCCCGCCGCCACCCGCAAAATATTTCCCCCGCATATCTCCCAGCGTTCTACGCAAGGCAGCGGCGCCCTCATCCGGCAAACGCTGCTCCAGCGCCTCTTTCAGCTGCCGGTAAAGCGCTATCCTCTCCGCGAGAGCTGCATCGGGGTCTGCCTCCATCTTTTGCTTTTCTTCCAAAGACAGCTCACCTTCTACATAGCGTATGATGTCTTCGTTGGTATAGGTTGACATAAATAAGATTTTTCAATTTAGCTGGCCGTCCCCTGACTGGTCGACTGGCTGATCGTGCCGGTCGCCGCCTGTACGTACGACATCAGCGTCGCCATACATTCCGACTTCTTCTTACGCAGATACCCATAGGTGACCCCCAGCGCTTCAGCGATCTTCTCCTGGTGCTGCCCCGTCAGACTCATCCGGAGTATCTCCCGGCATTTTTCTCCCAGCCTTTCAAACTGCTGAAAGAAAAGCCTTGCCTTTTCCTCCTCTACCCCCACCCGTTCGGCGGCGGCAAATACATCCTCTCCATATTCAGATAAGTCATCGCTGGATTTTGTTACCCGTCGCGTCCCCCTTTTCTTTATTTCATTCAGCCATTTTCGCTTACACACCAATAATAAGAAAGGCTGAAATGGACATGTCAGCTGAAGACCCTTATATCGGGCCTGGTTATAAATATCGATCAGGGATTCCTGAAAAATATCAGCAGCATCGTCCTCCGTTCCGCTGTTTTGTACGATCCAGCTCCGGATCCCAGGGGAAAAAAGTCGGTAAATTTCTTCAACTACTTGATTATCATTACTTAACAAACCTTCAAGGTAACGCTGATCGGGATGGATGGCCATCGAGGTTTTTGGCGAATATCGAAAAAAAAGAGCAAAAGAGGGGTAACATCCGGTCGGCCCGGCTGATATATTCCAAACCGACCACGTGGTCGGTCGTCCGCAAGGACAATTATTAACCATTTTCGGCCCGCAGGTACTTTTCTATGACCGAAGGGCCGAAAATCAACAACACTCCTTTTATGAAAAAGTCATCGTTACAACCCCTGACACTGATCATCAGCGCAGCCCTTACCGTGGTCGCCTGTAAAAAAAGCGATACACCCGCCCCCCAGCAGAATAATGCTGACGGAGAGACCATGGCTGCATTCATGAAGAACAACGGCCCCGCATTCGAAAGCTTTACCGTAAACGCAGATGCCGGCGCCATAGTCACCTCGTCTAAAGGCACTACCTATACGATTCCAGCAGGAGCCTTCCAGACAAAAGCAGGAGCTTCCGTGACAGGCAACGTCACTGTCAGCATTAAGGAGATCAGCTCCCCTGCCGATATGATCTTTAGTAATAAGCCTACGCTTACCCGCGACGGCAAATTGCTGGCTTCCTATGGCGAGTTCTTTATCAAAGCCGCCCAGAACAGCCAGGACCTGCAGCTGAAAAAGGACAGCGCCATCAAGGTCGCCGTCAAAGCCAAGCCCAACGGCCAGGAGATACCCATGTGGAGCGGCGATTCCACCATTACTACCACCGTCAGCGGATACGATTACCTGAATGTAGCCGTTACCCTTAGCACACAAATGTCGGTGAATAAAGGCATCGTATGGGACCAGCTGACCACGGCAGGTTATGCCTTCTTCAACGGCTCCAACGGCACCCTGGACTTTACTATCGACAGCCTGGTACAATGGAAGAACTGTGATCAGATCATCAGCAACCCTTCCGACCCCAAGACGACGGTGCTGGGCTATTTTTCCAGCCACTATAATGCCCAGACGCAGCAAAGCTATCAAGGCGACCAGCCGACGATCCTTTTCTTCAAACCCCATAACCAGAACACGCTGATCAGGCTGTATGATGTCATCCTCAACGCCCCCGCCGGCTACCAGGGATTCTACAGCTACCAGCAGTCCATGCCCATCGGTATGCAGGGTACCTTCCTGGCCATGAGCACCATCAATGGCAAGTTCTATGCGGATATGAAGGACGTTACCATTCCTGCCCCCTCCGGCAGCAACAACTATACGACCTTTACATTCGATCCGCAGGAAGTCTCTGAAAACACCATGGTGAGCATGATCACCTCTATGAACACCAAATAGGTTAAATTTATCTCATAACGAGTCGGTCAGGACGGGCCACAGGTCCGTCGTCCGAAGGACAATCATTAAAATTGTTGGGCGACCCGGGCTAATTTCCTCAAAAGTCCGGGCGCCCAATTACAATGTGCCGACTCACTTTTCGTTAATATGTTTTATGCTGAAAGCCATATTCATCATAGCATCCCTGCTGGCAGTATCCTGCATCGTCCGGGCACAGGACTCGATCCCGCCGGTGATCCATGTGGAGGAAGTAGGCGACAGCGTCCATTTCTCATCCCAGCTTCGCCCTCTCCGGCAGATCGCCGGAGCGCCCACGGCCTTCTATACCTATTTCTGGGAGCTGGGCGATGGCCGCTTCAGCTTTGACAAAGAACCTCTATATGCCTATCGCGACACAGGCATCTACCAGGTACGGCTATATGCTACCAATAACTACGATGACGGCAAGGCGCCCCCGACCCGCCCCCGCCCGGTGAAAATAAAAAAGAAGGCCTCGGGCAATGTCTGGGCCTCCCACTTCTTCCATGGCTCGGGCAACATCGAAATGAAAATAAACCGTAACCCCCGGCCGGGGGAAGACTTCGTAGCCATCATGGGCTATCGCACCACGCAGACGGACAGCCTTTCCGGAACCCTCGTCCTCTTCTACAACGAACGGCAGTTCGGCCAGAAAGGATTCGAGCTGGCGGAAAAAAGATATTATAACAGGGAAGACAGCTCCAGCATCAACACCCTGATGGCAAGCCTCGATGCACAATCTGGAGAATATCTGGCCCGGGCTGGCGAACGACATAGTCTCATGGGCGAAGCCTACCGCCCTTCCGGCCCCGAGATCACGTACGACGTATCCCCTGACTATACTGCCCGGGCGCAATCCCTTTTACAAGGCCTTCAAAAGGAATACACCGGACATACAGTCCTGCACTTCTCCGGCATACACAGCGGTGAAGAAAGATTTGTATTCATGGACCTGAATACGCTCCCTACCATGATCCAGGATACCAACGCCACCGTGACCCTCACCGCCATGATGGTGCCGGATGACCCCTCCTCCCCGCCGGAGCTACACCGGCTGGAAGTAGCCGTCGTTGCCTCCCACGACCCCAACTATATGCAGATAAAGCCACGGCGGATCAACTATAGGTTCATGGGCAGGAAAAAAGAGATCACCTACACCGTCCATTTCCAGAACACGGGAAAAGGCCCCGCTAAAAAGATCGCCATCGGCCTCGCCATACCCCCTCAGCTCAACAGCAGCAGCGTTCAGCTGAAAAGCATGAGCCCCGCATGTAAATGGTGCGACTCCGCCTACAATAGCCAAAGCTGCATCGATACCATCCGCAAGGACGACAGCCTTTACTTCGTGTTCAAAAATGTCTATCTGCCGGGACTCCAACAGGAAGGGGTCTCCGACAAGGACTCCACAAAAGGATTCGTGGAATATACCATACGATTTAAGAAAAAGCCGAAAAAGATCCCCTTTAGCACAAAGGCCGCTATCATATTCGATAAGAACGATCCGGTGATCACCAACAGAAGCACGGCCCGTTTTATAAAAGGCATCTCGCCGGGCCTCATGGCGGGATATGTCTATTCCCCCTCCAACGGCAATTATTCTACCAATGGCTCGCTACAGCTGGGATACGTGCTGGCGCCTTATGCCCCCTCACGTCCCTACTTCCAGGTGGAAGCATGGGCAGGCCTGCTCCAGCAGGATAACAGCACCACGGGTGTCGTTCAGGACCAGAAGGATACGGCTATCGGCGCGGGAAAATATCTCATCGTAGGCAGAGAGACAAAGACCACCATAAAAAAGAACAGCTTTGAAGTGACGCCCCTGCACTTCCGATACAACATCGGGAACTGGGTAGGGTTCGGCATGGGCGCCCAGGTAATGGTGAATATCTCGGAGCAGACCACAACAGAGGCTAAAGCGTACATGCAGACGACGATCCTGCCCATCACTCTCAGCACCACCAGCACCTTTCAAAAGTCGAACACCCGGTGGCTGCATACCTGGAATGCCGCCCCCTTTGCCGATATACAGATAGGACGTGTCAGGACCGGACCGGTGATAGGATTGCGCTATCTTCGTCTGCTGAAAGGAGATGTCTCCAATAGATTCTTCCTCTATGCGGGTATCAAGCTGTAAACATCCCATACTACAACTGACAACGATCCTGTTGTGCGGCCTCCTGCTTATTTCTTTCCACCCACCCGGACGGCCCGACGAAGGGGCTGGCGGACGGCCCGACCAGGGCCCCGGCGTAAGTACTCCACCCGAACTAATGCAACAGCTAAAACAATTACGCGACAGGAACGACCTGACAGGATGGATCTACCTGCAGATACAATGGGTGGCCAAATCCCCGGTCACCCGAAGCGGCGTGCTTCAGCAGGCAGTACAGGGCACCTGGCGCGCCCCTTCCACCAATGAAGAGATACAGGCCTGGCTGGACCTCCTTACCAACGAAGGATATGCCTTGCTGATGAGCGGTGACATCGTCCATTCCACCGACGCCTATACATCCGCCTTTCAATGGGCAAGAGAGCACGCCGAGCTCGTGGACGATAATATGGTCCTGGAAAATATCCTGAAACCGCTTGGTAACAACTACACCCGCCTGGGCGATTATGAACAGGCCCTCTTCATCCATCGTAAAGCCCTGGCCATCGCTCACGTGCTGAACGAACCCGAGGCCCTGGCAAGTACGCTTAGCAACCTGGCCAATACCACCAGCAATATGGGCCGCCCGGCCGAGTCGTTGGATTATTGCCGCCAGGGACTGGCCGTGGTAAGAGCTTCGTCCCCCATCCGTGGCCTCCTGCTTTCCGAACAGGCAGACGCCCTGATGGCCCTTGACCAGCCGGAAGCCGCCCGGCAAAGCATCCGGCAAAGTATAGCGATACTGGGAAAAAACAATACCTCCGGGGCCGGCTATTGGCTGCTGATGGCCTACCAGCAGGCGGGTGATATATACGCAGCCGAGCCCGAAAGATCATTGAGCTATTATCAGTCTGCATTGAGACAGGAGCAGCTGGCCGCCCGGAAAGACGCCCTTCCCCAACGACAAAAAGCCAAGCTCCTTATCCGCATCGGCAATCTCTACGCCAGGACACACAAGCCCGCCGCCGCTGCACACTGGCTGGATCGATGCCTTTCCATTCTCATCCCCGGCCGCTCTCTCGACTCCCTCGAAGAAAAGGATCTGTATGCGGAGAACACGCTGATGGACCTCCTCTATACCACGGCAGGACTCGCCGAAGAGCAGGGCCATACCGACAAAGCGCTCCGTCTCTATAAGCTTTGCTTTACCACGGAATATGCCCTGCGACGTGAGCTGATCACAGGCTCGTCCAGGGAACAATCTGTCTCGGATAGCCATCTCCGATACGAAACAGCTATAAAGGCTGCATGGGATGCATGGAAGACTACCGGCAATCCCGCTTATCAGCAGGCGATGCTGACCTTTATGGAAGACAGCAAGGCCAGGCTATTATTGGACGAAGTAATACAGCAGCAGCAGCTGGCCGGCGCCACCGACAGTCTGAGCAACAGGATCAGGCTGCTGGAAAAAGCCCTCGTCTATTATAGAAAAGAAGCCCGGCAGCAGCCCGACAGCCTCCGCCCGACCATGGTCCGTCAGGAAAGACAGGTGGAATGGGACCTTGCGCAGCTGCGTAAAAAGGCCCCCGCTATCGAGCCGTCCTCAGCGGCTGGAAACCCGCCGCTGCACGAAAACCAACTTATCCGGAGCTTCTTCTCCGGCGCACAGGCATTGTACATCGTCGAGCTCGGCAAAGATGGGATACACTGGACAGACAAGCTGCCCATGCCCGAAGGATGGCAGGACAGTCTCCGGACCTTTATCCACACCTGGTTTGAAAAAGGAGCCGGCAATATGATCAACAACCCCACCGGATATTATCGACAGGCGTACGCAATCTATCGACAATTTTATGGAGCGCATCCACTGGCGCAGGGGAAAGAATATATCCTGCTGCCCGACGGCGCGCTAAGCCTTCTTCCCGTGGACGCCCTGGTCACTGCGCCTGTCTGCCCTCCCTCCCCTGCCGACTGGCCCTTTGTCATCCGTCAGACCTCTGTCTCCTACGCATGGTCCATGCTCACCCTGCAACGACAGATGCAGTCTCCGACCAATGGTAAAGGCTTCTCGGGATTCTTCCTCGCGGACACACGACAGCTCCCCTTATTGAACAATGTCACCGGCGAGGAAAAAGCCATGACAGACATCATAAAAAATGGAAAATGGTATAAAGATGAGAAAGCCACCACCTCCGCCTTCCGCCAGGCATTGGAGGGATCTGCCATCGTACACATCAGCTCTCATGCCTTCTCCGGAAAAGATACGGGACAGGTGCCGCATATCGCCCTCTACGACCAGCCTTTTTACTTATTTGAATTGAAGGACCTGCAGCAACATCCGGGGCTGGTAGTGCTCAGCGCCTGCCGGACAGGGGACGGAAGAATGGTGACGGGAGAAGGAGTGCAAAGCCTGGCCCGCGCCTTTATCGCACAAGGTGCCAACGCCATAATAGCAGGATGGTGGAATGTCAACGATGCAACGGCCGCTCAGCTCATGCAGCGTTTCTACCGGTCGTGGACTACCGGTCAGGCCGGCATCGCGGGCTCGCTGCGCAGCTCCAAGCTCGACTGGCTCAATGACCCGCAGGTAGCCTATCAGCACAAGCTTCCCTACTACTGGGCCGCGCTCAATTACGCAGGCAACCCCGCCCCATTTTCGAAAGATGTTATTGACAGCAAAACAGGCGGACTGTCCGGATGGATCATCGGTGTTATGATCCTGCTGGCTGCAACAGGCTTATTTATCGTTGTCCTGCAGCTTTTTTCTGATGATGATCATGCACTCCAGTAATATATCGCCAATATAAGCCTCATCTTTGTTCATCGCGAGAGCGAGCTCCTCCCGCTGCCTGCCATTCACGAACAATTCTTTAAATACCCATTGATGTTCGGGAGAAGCATCCTCCAACAAAGAAGAATAATATGATTTGCCTTCAGTTGCCCCGGTATAGAGGTCCTGGGGGGAAATGCGACCATGTCCGTCCGTCCGGTTTTCCAAAATGATCTTTCTTGCCTCGATCTGCAGCCAGCAGTAAACACTCAGGTTGGATTCGAAGGCGGCCTCCAGCCGGCCGGCCAGCCTGGAAAATATGCTCACCAGCAGGTCTTCCGCCTCCGCCACGCAAGGAACAAATTGCTGTATATAGCTGAACAGCATTCCCCCATATCGGTTGAACAGTATCTCAACGGCAGGACGTCCACCGGAGAACAATTCATCTTTAAGGGTATTATTCACGATCGTCTTTTCCACATTATAAGGCTTTTCTCAACAGTTGGGTTTATAAGATGGGATATGAAAATATGTATAAAATTTTAAATACCAACGACTACCAACGGCTTTTTTTGACTCCTGAAAAGCTATAAAGCCCAGTTCAGCAGCATTACCCCTCCCAGCCCTACCAGGGCCACGATGGTTTCCATGATGGACCAGCTGCGCAAAGTATCCTTGATCGAAAGATTGAAATATTCCTTGAATAGCCAAAAACCACCGTCATTCACATGGGAGAACATAAGACTTCCCGCCCCTACGGACAATACCATGAGATTGGGGTCTACATGGGAAGCTTTCATAAGAGGCAGGATAATACCTGCCGCAGTCAATCCGGCTACGGTAGCCGATCCCAGGCATACCCGGATAATAGCGGCGATCAGCCAGCCCAATACCAAAGGATGGATAGGCCACTGCTCGAGCGCAGCGGCAATTTCCCCGCTGACTCCGCTGTCCAGAAAGACCTCCTTCAAGGCCCCCGCCCCTCCGATGATCAGCAGGATCATGGCAATGTCCTTTACCGCCTCTTCATAGATACGCATGATGGCCTTCATGCTTTTACCCATCCGGATA
>DASZWE010000412.1:0-9050 GCA_035546735.1 Puia sp. | reverse complement strand
CCGTGTCTGGGTTATTCCGAAATTTACCCCATCCCCGGTGAACATCTAATGATGGGCCTTCGGCCAAGCGGACTTGTCCGCTTTTAGCGCAATTTAACATGGATGGTGTAATATTTGGAGTATTTTTAGTTCTATGTTCGGTAAATCGAAAATTGCCTGGATAATCCTCATTGTGCTTGCCGCTGGTATAAAGATCCTTTCCTTTTCTTCCAATGCCGTCGAGAAATATTATTCCACGGGCGTCTATCCCCTGATTGCCCGCCTGGAAAGGCTGTTATTCGGGTGGCTGCCCTTTAGCGTGGGGGATATCTTTTATACGCTGGCGGGTGCCGGTCTGTTATATGGACTGGTAATGCTGATTCGAAGACTGATCCGCCGGGAAGCCGGAGCGGCTTATTTTAAAGCGGTGCTGGGCAATACCCTGTTTGTGCTGCTGGTGGTATATGTATATTTCAATTTATCCTGGGGGCTCAATTACGACAGGCGGGGCATTGCCTATCAGCTGCAGCTGGATGTAAAGCCCTATTCCACCAATGACCTGGATACCTTGTTGCAGCAGGTGGTGCGGCAGATCAACAACACAGACAGCCTGGGTCATCTGCGCCTGCCTGCCCTCGAACATCATGGCGACCTGTTCAGGGGTGCTGTCGGCAGCTATGAGAACCTTTCGTCCAGGGACATAAGATTCGCTTATGCATCTCCTTCTGTAAAGGCGTCTTTATACAGCTATCTTGGAGACTATTTGGGTTTTGGGGGTTACTATAATCCTTTTACCGGGGAGGCTCAGGTGAATACGACCATGCCTGTCTTTACCCAGCCTTATACCACCTGTCATGAGATAGGGCATCAGTTGGGATATGCCAAGGAGAACGAGGCCAATTTTGCAGGCTACCTTTCCGCCCGCCTGTCGGACAATCCTGCCTTCCGGTATTCTGTTTATTTCGACCTGTATCTCTATGCCGCAAGGGAGTTGTACGTGCGTGATTCGATGCTGTTGAAGCCGCTGAAGGCACAGCTTTCTCCTTCCGTCCGGGCGGATTTCAGGGAACTGCAGCGGTTCAATCGGAAGTATGAGAACCCATTCGAGCCCCAGGTGCGTGAGCTGTATGACCGCTATCTCCGGGCCAACCGGCAGCCACAGGGCATGCGTACCTATAATGAGGTCATTGCATGGCTGATCGCCTATGGCAAAAAGAATGGATGGGAATCCATCTAGCTAAAATTTGTTCTTCCACATCATGCTTTCGATGGGCTTATCGGGCTGGCCGCTGTATTTAGCATCCTTTTTCTGGTTGTATTTTACTTCTATCTCTCCTTCCACGGGGAAATAGATGAGCTGTCCCACGGGCATGCCTTTGTAGACCTTTACCGGCTGCTTGACCGATATCTCCAGGGTCCAGTTTCCGCAGAAACCTACGTCCCCCTTGCCTGCTGTGGCGTGGATGTCGATGCCCAACCGGCCTGTGGAAGATTTTCCCTCCAAAAAAGGTACATGCGCATGTGTTTCCGTATATTCATGGGTGACACCCAGGTAAAAAACGTGAGGATAAAGGACGAACCCATCTTCAGGGATCTCGAAATATTCTATTTCATTGTGCTTTTTGGCATCCAGGATATGATTCTTATAGGTGGCAAGCCATTTGCCGAGGTGTACATCATATGAATTACTTCCCAGACAGCCCCGATCGTAGGGTACGATCTTTATCGTGCCTTTATCCATCTCCTCCAGTATACGCTTATCAGATAAGATCATGATGAAATTGGTTAAGTTTGCGAATATGCTGTTATAATTTTAAAGATGCCCCTTTTTTATCAACATAATATCAACCAGGACACAAAGCTAGGGATTTGGCATATTGAAGAGCCTGAATCTTTCTTCCTGGAGAAAGTACCCCTAAAAAGAGATGTATCCCATCCTTCCAAGCGGCTGCAGCACCTGGCGGGACGTTATCTGCTGTCTTATCTTTTTCCCGACTTCCCCCTGGAGGAGATACAGATAGCCGATACGCGCCAGCCTTTTCTGGCCAATGAAAAGTATCATTTTTCCATTTCGCATTGTGGGAAGTATGCTGCCGCCATCGTCAGCGGCAATAGCAGGGTAGGAGTGGACATCGAGCAGATCACTCCCCGGATAGAGACGATAGCCGGCAAGTTCCTTACGGATGAGGAGGCGCATTATTTCAACGAGGAATATGCGCAGTTCCTGGAGCAATGGGGGTTGAGGGGGAGGGTGCATCAGGAGTTCCTTACCCTGATATGGAGCGCCAAGGAAGCTATCTTCAAATGGTATGGCCGGGGCGAGCTGGACTTCAAGCGGCACATGCAGCTGGAGGGAAATATTACCATGGATGGGGATTCGGTGAAACTTCCCTTTCTTTTTGAAAAGGGTAAAAAGATACATTTAGGCATTGAAGGGAGGATCTTCGAGGAGCAGGCGTTGATCCTGGCGTGGATGCTGACATAGGCGTCGGTCCTTCACGGACCAGGCTGCCGGGCCGGTGGCTGAACTAGTCCAGCAGGTCCTGTTCGGGATCGTCTTCCAGCAGGGGGGCGTCGATAGCGTCTTTCCCGGCGATGCCTTCTATGGAGCCGCGAACATGGGCGGCATTGAGCAATACTTTTTCCAGTTGCTTTTCCCGTGCTTTCCAGAGTCTTTCCATGGTATCCCTTTCCTTTTGGATGGATTGCTTCATGGAGAGGAACCCTTCCCGGATGGCTTTCCATTGTTCGCTGAATTCACCGCTGGTGAGATAGTTATACAGCAGCTGCATTTTGTCCCCTTTATTCTCCTGTGCTTTGGAGGCATTGAAGACACGGATGATGCCGTCGCGGAGAGCATAGGTAAGCGCGCGGACCTCGGAGAAGGAGCAGATCCACACCCCATTCCTTTCTCCAAAGCATTCCATATCCTTCGGCATGGCCTGGGTAACGATGACTGCTATGTGCGCTCCCTGGCTGCGCATGTCGGCTTTGAGCTTGTCGATCCAGTCCGGAGAGAAGGTTTGTGTACGCTTGCTCTCGTAGATGATCCTGCCGCACTCCTGTCCGTAGTTGTTGCGGACGGTGAGTATGCAGTCGGCGCCACGGATGCCTTTGCCTACTTCGATGATCTCGTCGAAGGGGAAGCTGGTTTTTAACAAATGTTCCAGGGCCAGCTCCTGCACTTCGCCCTGTAGTTGCATGGAACCTTGTTCTACCTTGCGTTTCATTTCTTCCGCCAGCTTTTTCTGATCGTCGAGCTGTTTTTCCAGCTCCTTCATTTTCATCTGAAGCTCATTCTCCCGGGCTGCCGTCTTTTGCATTTCCAGGCGGTGGATGTCTTCTGAGAGCTTAATTCTTTCTTCCTGCAGCCGGCGTTGTACGGACAGCTCCATCTCAGCTTCCTTATTTTTCAGGTCCTGTTCTTTTTTCAGGAACTCCAGCTCTTTCTGCCGGGAAAGCTTTAGCTTTTCTTCGTTGTCCTTGTTGGCTTCTTCGAGGAGGCGAAGTTTGGTCTCATAGTCTGTGCTGATGGACTTGCGGAGGCTTTGTTCCGTAGATTGTTGTATCTGGCGTTTTTCTTCTTCCAGCTTGCGGAGGAAGGCTGCTTCCTGCTGCTGGGCGTGCTGGACCATGTCCTGCTCTTTTCGCTGGAATTCTTTTTCTTTGCTTTTCAGGAAGGACTGCATCTGCTCCCTCAGCTCTTTTTTGTATTCTTCGGATACGGCTTCTTCCATGAGGAATTGGTGGCCGCAATTAGGGCACTTTATATCTGTCGCCATAAGGCTAAATTTTTTTGCAAAATACGATTTTACCCCATCAAATGTTCCCTTTGATAATGCTGGGGGCTCTTCCCCGTGATCATCTTGAAATTCTTATGAAAGCAGGTGAAATTATTGAACCCGCTCTCGAAACAAAGCTGCTTGATGCTGATCCTGTTGTCGATGAGCAATTTGCAGGCATGTCCCACACGTATCTCCGTGAGGAACTGGGTATATGTCTTCCCCGTCCGGGATTTGAAATAGCGGCAGAAGGAGTTGGGGACCAGCCCGACGATGGCCGCTACCTGCTCGAGGTATATTTTTTGTGAAAAATGACGGAGCGTATAGTCGTAGATGGCATTGATCCGCTGGCTCTCCTCTTCGGAAAAATCATGACGGAATCCTATAGAGGACAGCAGGTGCGGATCGGGCGTAGCGGCAAAGGCGGAAAGGCATTCTATCAGCGCAATGATCCTTCCTACTCCTTCCGAGTGACGGATCTTTTCGACAAGGGGCGGAATGGCGCGGTGCTCACGCGCATTGACCTGTAATCCCCGGCGGGCTTTGTCCAGCAGGCTGCGGATAGGTTTTATCTCGGGCAGCTGCAGAAAAGTCTCGCCCCAGAAATTCTCGGAAAAATGGATCACCGTGGAGTGAACCTTTCGCTTCTGTTCTTCGTTGAAATAAACATCATCATACCGCCAGTAATGCGGCAGATTGGAGCCTACCAGGATAATATCACCCGGATCGAATCGCTTGATATGATCCCCCACGAACTGCGTACCGCTGCCTTCGTGAAAATAAATGAGCTCGATCTCGGGATGATAATGCCAGCGATTGTTGATATAAGGGTCCCTGTCTTCACGTACGCTGAACGAGTGCGTCGGAGTCTTGGGAACTTTTAATAGCCTGGGCTTCATGTAGCACAAATTTACTAATTTCGAACTTGCTAATAAAAGTGAAACACCGTGAATAAATTCTCTCTTCTCCTGGCCTTGTCGGGCATGGCAGCTATTCTTTCCTGTCACCGGAATCCCATTACGGGTCGCAAGCAACTGACACTGGTATCTGAAAACCAGGTGCAATCGATGGCGCTCACCGAGTACAAAAGTTTTCTCAGCAGCAATAAGGTGGTACCAGTGAACAATAACAACAGCGAGATGGTAAAAAGGGTAGGGACCCGTATTGCCGCGGCTATCAACAAATATTATCAGTCCCAGGGGCTGGGCTCCGCGCTGGATGGATATAATTGGGAATTCAATCTCGTAGAGAGCAAGGAGGTCAATGCCTGGTGCATGCCGGGTGGGAAAGTGGTGGTCTACACCGGACTGTTACCCATCACACAAACGGAGACGGCCCTGGCCATCGTATTAGGGCATGAGATCACACATGCCGTGGCGGGTCATGGCCGGGAAAGGATGAGCCAGCAGTTGCTGGCGCAAGGAATACAGGTGGCGGGGGATGTGGCATTGAGCAATAACCCAACCACCGTGAATATCTTCAACCAGGTATATGCCCCCACCTCCCAGGTGGCCGTCCTGCTGCCTTATTCCCGCAAGCACGAATACGAGGCGGATCATTATGGACTTATCTTCGCCGCCATGGCAGGGTATGATCCGCGCGAAGCCATTCCTTTCTGGAAACGTATGGCCGCCATGGGTGGAGAGAAACCTCCCATTCTGCTCAGCGATCACCCGGCCGATGCGGACAGATTGCAAAAATTACAGGAGCTGATGCCGGAGGCGCTGAAATACTATAATCAAAGTAAGCAATAGGCTTAGGGCAGCCATTGAAGGGCAAAATACTGGCAGGTCCCCGTCCCTCGATTTTCCACCGCATGGAGGGAGCCCGAGGGAAGGAAGATAAGATCTCCCGCGGAGGCCTTGTAATACTTTCCACTGATGTATTCTTCCACATTGCCCGATCGCATGAGAATGATCTCTTCGGCGCGATGGGTATGGGGAGCATGGCTTACTTCTCCCGGGTTTAGGGTGGTGGCATGCATATCGAGCTTGCCCAGCCAGGTGACCGGCCGGCTGAATATGGGGCGGCTTTCGCCTTTATCCGTCTTTTTCATCACCATCTCCTGCCAGTCGATGAGAAAAGGAGCGCCGGCACGACCCTGGTCCCTGCTGCCCCGGCCGCGGAAATGGAATAAATAATAGGTCACAGGCGTCGAGCCGCCATTCTCCAGGCTGTATCTTGCCCCGGCGGCAAAAAGAGCTACTCCACCCGGTCCTAGCATTCTTTGATCGCTGTCGGCGGATACATCCAGCTCTCCGTCCCTGACAATGATGAGCTCATCCGCCTCCGACCCATAGGCAGCGACGATGACGCCCGTGTCCAGGGTCAGGGCCTTTATCTCCAGCTGCGCCAGGTCATGGGTTGCGCCATTCAATACCATCCTGGAAGTGCCCCGATGGCTGGACGTAGCCGTCAGTTGCTGCCAGCGAACCACCTGGCCCGTGAGGGTGTCGGCCGGGCCGGTTTGGGCATTAACACGGGGAAATCCTAACAGAAGGAACAATATGGCAATGACAATGTAGAGGCGGTGCATCCCCAAAGTAACGACAATTTTTCTAAGACGGGTGGTTGAAAGATGAACCAGAACTGCCTTTTGCCGTTATTATCCTAATGGCAGCCAATTCACGTTCTACTTCTACCTCCCCCCTGACCTTTAAAGAAAGGCTGGAGGCCTTGCGCAACCTGCCCCGGTTCTTCCGACTGGTCTGGCAGACCAGTCCCCGTATCATGATCACCAATATTGCCCTTCGGACGGCCCGTTCCGCCACCCCTGTTGCTATCCTTTATGTGGGCAAGCTGATCATCGACCAGGTGATCCTTCTGGCAAAGGCCAAAGGACACAGCATCGAACCCAACGCCATTCATCACCTATGGGAGCTGGTAGCACTGGAGTTTGGGCTGGCTATTTTATCAGACGGATTGAGTAGAGCTATTTCTTTGATGGATAGCATATTAGGCGACTTGTTCGCAAATTTTACTTCAATCAGGATCATGCGACATGCCGCTTCACTGGACCTTGATCAGTTCGAGGATTCCACCTTTTATGACAAGCTGGAAAGGGCGCGTCAGCAGACAACGGGGCGGACGATACTGCTCTCCCAGGTGTTGAGCCAGGTGCAGGACCTGGTGACCATGGCCTTTCTGGCGGCCGGATTGATGACCTTCAATCCCTGGCTGATCATCCTGCTCCTTATTGCTGTGATACCAGCCTTTCTGGGAGAGTCCTATTTCAATGACAAGACCTATGCGCTCACCCGTCAGCAGACTACGGAGAGACGTGAGCTGGACTATATACGGTATTTAGGCGCCAGCGACGAGACGGCAAAGGAGGTTAAACTTTTTGCGTTGTCAGACTTTCTGATCGACAGATTCAGAGCGTTGTCCGATAAATTTTACAGGGATGGCCGGGCGCTGTCGATACGCCGTAACGCCTGGGGAACTTTTTTTGCATTGCTTGGATCTGCAGGTTATTATACGGCTTATATCGTAATTATATGGAGGACGGTGAATGGGGGGCTTTCCATTGGTGATCTCACTTTCCTGGCGGGGTCTTTCCGTCAGCTAAGGGCATTGCTGGAAGGAATACTGAGCCGGTTTACCAGCGTCTCCCAGGGAGCCATTTATCTCCGGGACCTGTTCGAATTCTTCGAGATACAGCCCCGGATCCAGGTGGCGGAGCATCCCCGTCCCTTCCCCCGCAGAATAAAAGAAGGTTTCCGCTTTGAGAACGTGGGTTTCAAGTACATACACTCGGAGCGATGGGCCATCCGGAACTTAAGTTTTACTTTAAGACCCGGAGAAAAGCTGGCCCTGGTGGGAGAGAATGGCGCCGGCAAAACTACGCTGATCAAATTGCTGGCCCGTCTTTATGATCCCGTGGAGGGGCGGATATTTTTGGATGGGATCGATTTAAAAGAATACGACCCCGAAGACCTGCGCCGCAACATCGGTATCATTTTCCAGGATTATATACGCTACCAGATGACCATTTCGCAGAACATCGCCGTGGGGAATATCGTTCAAAAGGACAATCGTCCGCTGATCGAAGAGGCGGCCCGGCAGAGTCTTGCCGACAAGCTGGTGGGCAGACTTCCTGATCAATATGATCAGGTATTGGGCCGGCGCTTTCACCAGGGGGTGGAGCTTTCCGGGGGCGAGTGGCAGAAAGTGGCGCTCGCCAGGGCTTATATGCGGGAATCGCAGCTGCTGATATTGGACGAGCCTACCGCGGCGCTTGATGCCAGGGCCGAGTATGAGGTCTTCCAACGATTTGCCGACCTCACGCGTGGCAAGACGGCCGTGCTGATCTCACACCGGTTTTCTACCGTTCGCATGGCCGACAGGATACTGGTGCTGGACAAGGGACATTTGTTGGAGATCGGCAGCCATGAAGAGCTGTTGGAATCAGGCGGACGTTATGCCGAGCTGTTCCACCTTCAGGCCGCTGGCTACAGGTAGGGGCTATTGTCCGGTAGGTTCTCAAAAAATACCTCCACGAGATACCCGTCCGGATCATAAAAGAAAAGATAAGGCTCACCAGGGCCAAAGCTGCCCTTGTCTTTTACCGACCCTCCGGCCGCCAGGACAATGCGGGCCAGTTCATCCGGATCAGCAGGCTCTGTCAGGCGGAACCCAAAATGAATGGACCCGCCGGACGGGACGCCTTCTTCGAAGACAAGAATATCATGGGAGTCAGGGGTTTGCACCTGGATAAAGCCTGGTCGCCGGTACATGGTACGGGTCCCGAAGACCTTTTCATAAAAGAGGGCCGTGTGATGCACGTCCTTTACGGGGAGGGCGATATGGGTCAGTCCATAAGTCCTTATCATATAAAACCTCCTAACTTTGTGTCATGAAGGTACTGATAATTGAAGACCATCAGGAACTTGCCCGGAATATCAACGACTTCCTCGTAAAAGAAGGCTATATCTGTGAGCTCTGCTGCACCCTGGAAGCCGCCCGTGAAAAGCTGAGCCTTTTCCAGTATGACTGCATCCTGCTGGACATCGGCCTGCCGGACGGCAATGGCATCCAACTGCTGGACCTGATCAGGGCCGAACACAAACAAAGCAATGTCGTCATTATCTCCGCCCGCAATGCCGTGGATGACAAGATCATCGGATTGGAAAAAGGGGCTGACGACTATCTTACCAAGCCTTTTCATCTGGCCGAGCTGCATGCCCGGATCCGTGCCGTCTATCGCCGCAAGAACCTGGGCGGTACCTATATCATGGAATTCAACGAGCTCCGGTTAAACACCGACACTTTCGAAGCGTACGTCGGCGA